>JANPLJ010000826.1:0-6591 GCA_031426475.1 Pirellulaceae bacterium
GACACGGAGATAAGAACGTGGTGACGATTCGCGATCAGGGGATTGGATTGTCGCCAAGTGAGCAGAAACGAGTGTTTGATAGGTTCTATCAAGTCGACCAGCGTTTGTCTCGCACCGGAACCGGCTGTGGACTGGGACTCAGCATCGTAAAATCGATCGTCGAAGCACACTCGGGGGAGGTCGCTGTTGCTAGTCAGCCCGGCCAAGGAACGGTCTTTACCATGAGCTTTTCGAATTGCAATCCAGATGATGAGAACGAGCCCGTTCACGCAACGAAAGACGCAAGTATATGAGTTCGGCTGGAATATTGATCGTGGAAGATGATCCGGTACTTGCCCGTGGCCTCGCCGACAATTTCCGCGATCACGGCTACCGCGTAGAAGTTGCGAGTGACGGGCGATTGGGCCTTGCTGCCGCGATTGCAACATCGCCCGACTTGATATTGCTGGATATCATGTTGCCACACCTAAACGGGTTTGAGCTGTGTCGGCAGTTACGGCAAAGAAAGATGGAGATGCCGATCGTCATGTTGACAGCCAAAGGCCAAGAAGACGATGTCGTGCGTGGGTTGGAACTGGGCGCGGACGACTATATCACCAAGCCTTTTAGCATTCGAGAACTCTTGGCTCGAACTAAGGCGTTGTTGCGACGCCAGGCATCGACTCCAGAGCCGGGCTATCGGATCGGCGATTTTCATTTAGACTTGGTCTCGCATCGATTGACACGCGATGGAATCGAGGTGTCACTTACTTCCAAGGAATTTGGATTGCTCGCCTATTTCGTATCTCGCCCCAATCGAGCGTTGACTCGTCGCGATATCCTGGAGCACGTTTGGGGGAGATCGATCATCGTCACGGAGCGAAGCATCGATCGGTGCGTGACCACGCTCCGCGCCAAAATCGAATCTGATCCAAGCGGTCCTCGGTTCATCCACACGATTCGCGACGTCGGTTATCGATTCGAATGGCCTAGCAGCCCGTGACGATATTCGAAACTGCAAAAATCATCCCGGTGCCTTTTCGTCTCCACTTAAGATGCGTTCAAAGTGAGCGATTTGGCGTTGAACGGTAAATCTTTCGATAACGCTTTTTCGTCCCGCCTCGCCCAGCTTTCGACGCAGCGGAGCCGAATGGAGAAGCAGGCTCAGGCTATGCTCCCATGCATCGTCGTTGCCAGCTAACATTCCATTCTCGCCATGTGAAATCAGTTCGAAGTTAAATCCAACGGCCGAACCGACTGCGGGCAAGCCCACGGCCATGTATTGGATCATTTTCGCATTGCACTTGTATCGCATCCATGGATCATCCGCTGAAAGCGGCATGATTCCGATATCCAGCTTTTGCAACTCACTTACGACGTCGCACCGATCGAGGTCGATAGCTTTGACGTTTACCCCAGAAAGTTCGACGTCGCCGAGTCGATTTCTTGGACTTGAAATGACTCGAAGTTCAAAATCGATCTTGGCAGCAAGCTTGCGCAATGCGGCGGCAGAAATGGACAGCATGGGGACGTTCCCACTCGATCCAATCCAGCCAACAATAGGACGAGTAAATTCCTGTTGGTGTTCATAGTTTTTCGCAGTATACAATCGCTCGTCTACGCAAGTCGGTATGATGGAAACATGGGAGTTATAGTTTCTCGCCCATTCGGCGATTGCCTCATTGCCTGCGATGATATGGTCCGCCATTCTTGCAAGACTCTCGCATTTTTCAGGAAACAAGAGAAACACGGCGTCGTCAATTTCGAAGACGAGCCGCGATGCGATGCGACGCAATCGTTGTTCATAAGAGTCGTCGTTGGTGTGAAACAAACCTGTCTCCAAGACAACGACATCGTAAGAGCCGGTACGTATTTGAAAGAGATGGTATTCTCGAATAGCCTTTCGAAGTGCTTGGCTTGGCCTCCAACCTAGCCACGGATAGTAGTCGTAGCGAGACGGATAGGCGTGGAGCACTCGACAACTGTGACCTCGTTCCCGAAGCATATCGAAGAACGGGAGCCGAAAACGAACGGAAGGAACATTCTTGCCGCCGCTTAAATAGCAGACCTTCATGACTCACCTTTTCGGCGAGTAGCGTCCACGGACTCTGAAGACGAATCCCACAACTGTGTGTAGCAATTGACTGCAATTCTTGCCGTCTCGTCCCATGAGAATCGAGCGATATTTTCGAGGGAAGCTTGAATCACTTTGGAACGTCGTTCGTTGACGAGACTATCCGAGACTGCCCCGGCAAGTTCGTTTGGCGAGTGAGGTGCAAAGTAGATGGCGCCGTCTCCGGCGACTTCACGGAAGACAGTTGTATCGCTAAGAACAGGAACGGTACCTAAGGTCTGAGCCTCAAGGATTGGGATTCCGAAACCCTCGATCAAACTGGGGAAGACAAAACACTTGGCATAGCGAAAGTAGGTTTCGAGTAAGTCATGACTTACTTTTCCGACATGAACGATTTTCTTCTCGACTCCCTTTGATCGGATGAATGATTGTTCGGCTTCGTCAAAGGGCGTACCAACCACAACTAGTCGCAGGCTAGCTGGCCAAAGCGGCGACGCTAGCGATTCTACAACGCAACCAAAATTCTTGTAGGCATATCGACCACCCACAAAAAGGCAATAATCTTCATCGGCAATGTGTTCACGCAGGACGTTGGGGCGTTTCTCGGCGTCGGAATGTTGTTGCGAGCTGAGGTGCTCACCGCCTAAATGCATGACACGGATTTTATCGGCTAAGTTAGGATAGAAATCGCACAAGTCTTTCGCGGTCGCTTTTGAAATTGCAAGAACAACGTCGGCTTCTTTCAATGAGCGCGCTTTCCGAGCGCGCTGTTCGACGTACGGACCATGCGCATAATGCCTCTCGGCTGCCATATCGTAAACCGTCACAACCTTGAACGTGCGTTCCCGTGGATCGAGTCCAAAAAACGTGGAATGCCAGATCGCTTGGGGCGATTTCGCTTGAAGTGCTTTTTCAAACGGCCAGTTCCATAGTTTTAAAGGGATCTGCTTTCGAGAATTCGGATCATATCTTGGTCCGATACGCCGCACAGCAACACCAGCGGGAACGGGCTGCTTGGGTTTCGTCGCAAGCAACAGCGTGTACTGAATATCTGTACTTGTTCGAGACATTACTTCAAAGAACAGACGCCAAATGCCGATTTGCGAATCATTCTCAAAAACGATTCCGTCGATTAGGACTTCAGGACGACTCATGACGCCCCCCCTGTTCTGTTGCATTGCCGACAAGAAGGCCCATTGTCTTTCGATAGTCCGCCTCCAGAAGGCTAGCGCGTTTCTTCGGACGTTGCATTATCTGTTGAATCCCTTCATAACAACGTCGGAAAATCCGTTCCGAACGCGTAAGTCGAAAAGGATCTCTTGGTAACGGTTTGCGTGTAAACAGATGGTAGCTCGTACCGTCGGTATAAAAGGAGAGGCCAAGTTTTATGGCTACGTAACGAAGGGCATCAACCGTATAGAACGCGATATGTTGGCCGGTCTCGGGCATGAAATACCACCAGTCTCCGGAGCGAACGAGCGGAACGCTTGGCACGAGGATCGTTGAAAACAATACACGCTCGGACCGTTCAGTCAATTGTTGAATCGACTTGATTGGATCAGCGAAATGCTCGAAAACTTCCCAAGCCGTCAATAGATCGTAGCACTCGGTTGTTCCTTCGTTGGTGAAGTCTGCTTCAAAACCGACGGCGAATAGATTCGAACAACGTTCATCATAATGCAGGAAGGGAAAGCCGGCGTCTCGCATCAGTCGTGTAAACAGCCCGTAGCCACCGCCAAAATCAAGAAATCGGTTCCCCGTCCAATTCCATTTTTCGATCATTCCAATCGTCATGGCTGAGGCGTTCATGTTTCGAGTAACTAGCCCGATATCCGAGTCGGTGATGGCTGTGGAGTAAGCTTCGTCGAGCCAGTATGGCTGTTCGGTTTGTATGAAGCCGGTCTCGTCACAGCGATAGTAGGAGACAGGATATTTCTTCAGTATGTTAGCCTGAAAAATGAGGGTTGTGGACTTTCCCGTTATCAGACTTTTCATAGCCATCTAGCAATTTTATCCTTCCCGAAAGAGAACATGACGCGTCGCCAACCATTATCTATACGTCACGCCAATCGCATTTGCAGTACACCATTCCAATTCTTCCGTCGGAATACTGCGAGAAAGGGCTGCCGGATTCTTGGATGCGGAAGCCGATCGCGTTTTCGCGCAAATCGAGCATTCTCTGGTTTGGGATATGGGCTCCGAAATCCAATGAGTAGTCACCCGGAATGAGAAACTCGCCTGGGATAGTTATCTCCATGGAATTCACACCCGAACGAACCGGTTGGTTGTTGGAATGAGATCGCAACGTCGAAAACACGGTTGGGCCACTGCTGGAGATGACGCGTACACCGATCTCAAGGCCATCGACGCGATTCTTGAGCTGGTATTCCAGTCGTAGAACGACGGGAGAAGTAAAATTGAACGATCCAGTGAGCCTACCTTCTACGTCATAGATTCTCGCATTCAAGAATTGAAAATCGCTTTGATCGTTGGTCGGGAAACTGACAATTCCGGAATGGCTCGCTTGCAAGTAACGCCGAATCGCTTCACTTACGTTGCCGTGAAAAACCAACTCGCCGTTTTCCAGTAGAATACATCGACTGCATAGCTGCGAGACAGCCGCCATGTTATGACTGACAAAAAGCACACTGCGACCGGAGTTCGATACGCTTCTCATTCGGCCGATGCATCGCTGCTGAAATTCCGCGTCACCAACGGCCAAGACTTCATCGACGACCAAGATATCGCATTCCAGATGAGCCGCGACCGCAAAGCCAAGCCGCACGGTCATTCCGCTACTGTAGCGTTTCACAGGGGTGTCGATATATCTTGCGCAGCCGCTGAATTCTACAATTTCGTCGAATCGTCTGAGGATTTCATGGCGGCTCATTCCTAGGATCGCCCCATTGAGAAAGATATTCTCGCGACCTGTCAGTTCGGGATGAAACCCGGTTCCCACTTCCAGCAGACTCGCAATCTTGCCGCACACTTGAATGCGTCCCGTCGTTGGAGCGGTGACTCGAGACAAGATCTTGAGTAGGGTCGATTTCCCTGCCCCGTTTCGCCCCACAATTCCGAGGATCTCGCCGTTGACAATATCCAGATGGATATCTCGCAGTGCCCAAACATATCCTGACGTTTGTTCGTCCTCGTTCAGTGCCGTCGGCGCCGTTGCTGGAACTGTGCGAACATTCACGTCCCCTACTTTCGCAAAAGGATCCGGTCTTTTCAGGAGTCGAGCAAGTCCACGTTGCAAATCGTGAGACAACGTACCTGTTCCGATTTCACCAATTCGGTATTGCTTTGAAATGTTCTCAATACGAATCGCGAGCGTCATGGGCGGTTGTTCCGAATGGTCAATTGAAGTCGCTTCAAACGGTATCAATATAGGTACGTTCAGTGAGGTTGAATAATAGAACCCCGAACATCAAAGCTCCCGCCGCAAAGATTGTGGACCAGATCAAGCCGAGAGCGGAAAAATCGCCGACACCTAGCCAGCCATGTCGTAACAACTCAAAAAGCGATGTCAAAGGATTGAGCTGTACCAAATACAGCCAGGGACCACGAACCATCGAAACGGGATAAATAATCGGTGTCGCATACATAAGCAACTGTACGCCGAATACAATCAAGAATTTGAGATCGCGATATTTTGTTGTCGCCGCGGTAAAGACTAAACCGACTCCTAGGCCAATCGATGCCATCAGGAGAATACAAAAAGGAAACAGCAAAATGGATGCGCTCGGTGATACTTCACCTTTGAAAACAGACGCACCCCAAACCAAGAGAAGTAAAGTTAGTTGGATCGAGAAACGAAACATGTTTGAGACGATGATCGCTAGCGGAACGATCAGGCGTGGAAAATAGACTTTGCTAAAAAGCGGTGCGTTTGCCATAAACGTTTCCGATGTCTTGGTGAAACACTCCGCAAAGAAATTCCAAAAAGTTACGCCGAGAAGATAAAAGAGAAACTTTGGAGTGCCATTGGTTGGAAGATCCGCTATCTGCCCAAAGATGACATAAAAGATCATCGCGGTAAGCAATGGTTGCAGAATGAACCATGCGGGCCCAAGTATGGTCTGTTTATAAAAGGCAACGAGATCTCGACGCACCAACAAAACGAGCAAGTCTCGATAATTCCAAAGCTCTCGAACGGGCACACTGAACAAGCCTTCATGCGGTACGATCGTCGACGTCCAATTCGCAGGCTCCGAAGAATCGGATGCCTCGTCCGACAGTCGTTTTGCGTCTTCATCAACGGTCATTTTGCGTTGTTTCAAGTCTTGCCGTCGCTTAGCATACTCGCGTGAATGTTCCCTGTTCGTTGGATGTCGGGATGAAAAGCAGCTACGCATCGCAAATCGACCGCTGAATTGTAACTCGTGAGGTATCGAAATTGAATATCAAATTTGCATCTACTACCATTCCCCGATGTTGTTGGTTTGGATTGTTCCTGTTCTTGGAATGTGGGATGATGCGCTGCGTCGTTGCAGAATCGGATGCGTTGGAATCGTCGAGCGAAAAAGTCGGACGAATGC
>JANPLJ010000827.1:0-2474 GCA_031426475.1 Pirellulaceae bacterium
GGGTTCGTCTGGGTTTTCGTTGGTCAAGTCGAATCCTATCGGGTGTGGTTCGACCGCTTATGGAACTGCGTCAGAGTCATCAAGGTGAAATTGAACCGCGTCGACAAGTTGCGTCTTTGGCTTCATCGCTCTATCTTCCCGCGAGCTATCGCCCGAGCCACGTTCAGCAGATCACGGCGGGCCGACTCATCCAGGGACGCATAGGTTTCAAGTAGTTCGGACGCGCCTTCGATTGAAAGCGATGGGGGGACCGATGGGGTTACGGATTTAGAATCGCTCGATTTTCCCTGGGAATTCGTCGATCGTTCGAGTCCTTGCGGAGGTACTCTCAATCGCATCAAAACCCAGCATTTTGCTGGGTTTTTTGTTTTGGTGCTCTCGTAACCGATTTTGGTGCTCTCGTAACCGAAGGGATCAGTGATGAAGGCTATGCACGGCTGTTTCATGCCTGGGATCCGTCTGGCGTCCTGATGTAGGAACGGGAACTTTACGCTGAAACAACGGTCTTGTTTGTTTGGGCTACTTCTACTGATTAGCATCGTCATCGGGGCGGTAATACCGGCACCGATCCATCGAAGACGTCGCTTGCCATCGGTCACGGCGTTGAACTTCCACCTTTTTGTTGTGATTGCGGAAGTCGAACGGATAGGATTGTTAAAGTAGTTCGATCGGTCTCGCGGCAGGCAGATGACATTGATTCATCACGCCTAGCTTATTTGCTCTTGGGATGACTCTTTAACCACTTTTCCTTTCTTCTCGAAGACAGAAATAGTGCGAGTGACAGTGTCATTGTCCGATTGCCGCAGTGCAGGGAATGTAAAAAAGTATGGCGCACCAAAGCCTCTGGCCGTGAATCCGGAACAACTCCTTATGACTTTTCTGGTGAATCGTACATTAAAGCAGGCGGTCGAAGGAACAATGCCAACGAACAGCAATAGACTTACGCCGCGATCACAATCCAAATGTCGCGCCGCCGTCGTGTCTTGCCTCTCTAGGAAATGGAATTTCCGGATTTTGGGTTAACATAATCCAATCCCAGGAGGTATTCCATGTCCAAGAATCGAAGAAATTTCACTCCCCATCAAAAGGCCGATATCGTTAGGCGGCATCTCAAAGACAAAGTTCCGGTCAGTTCCTTGGCCGAAGAGCTGTCCATTCAACCGACCCAAATCTATCAGTGGGTCGCCATGGTTCTCGAACAAGCTGATCGACCGTTCGAAAAAACCGAGCGAGGCAACAAGACTTCCAAACGTGTCGAAGCCAAAATCGCCGAACTCAAAGAACAGCGGATCAAACGGCTGGAAGAGAAGCTCGTCCAGAAGAACGAAGTCATCGCCGAGTTGATGGAGGAGAACGTCAAAGCAAAAAAAGCCAATGGGGACCTCTAGAAGGTGTTTGGGTCCCCCACGATATTCGAGATTCGATCGTCGACTACATGAAGTATTGGACGGAGCGAGCCGAGATTCCATGCAATACGTTGCTGGGTTGGGCTCGTTTGAAAGCCAACAAGTACCACACGTGGCGCAAGCGATACGGTAAAGCCAACAACCATAACGGAAAAATCCCTCGCGATTGGTGGCTTGAGGATTGGGAGAAGCAAGCCATTCTCGACTATCACGAGAAGCACTCTTTGGAAGGCTATCGACGCATGACGTTTATGATGCTCGACGACGATATCGTCGCCGTCAGCCCAAGTTCAACTTATCGCGTTCTGAAGGCCGCTGGGCGTTTGGATCGCAAGAATATCTCGCCCAGCAAGAAAGGCACAGGCTTCGTTCAGCCCAAGAAAATCCACCAAGAATGGCATACTGACATCACCTATCTCAATTTGGGAGGCACATTTTACTTCCTGATTTCCGTTTTAGATGGCTTCAGTCGATACATTGTTCATTGGGAGATTCGCGAGACGATGAAGGAGTTCGATATCGAGGTCGTTATCGCCAAAGCGATCGAAAAGCATCCTGGCGTTAAGCCCCGAATCATCAGCGATAACGGACCTCAGTTTATCGCCAAGGACTTCAAAGAATTCATTCGAGCCTACGGCCTAACGCATGTCCGAACGAGTCCCTACTATCCGCAGAGCAACGGAAAGCTCGAGCGTTGGCACGGTTCGCTGAAACAAGAATGCATTCGACCTAGTTGTCCAGCAACGATCGAAGAAGCAGTGAAGCGAGTGACGCGGTATGTTCATCATTACAATACCGTTCGCCTACACAGCGCGATCGGTTACGTCACGCCTGCTGATTGCTTGGCTGGCTTAAGCCAAGTGATCGGAGAAGAACGTGATCGGAAACTCGAAGAAGCCCGACAACGTCGACAAGCGAAAAGTTCGAACGAAAAACAGGTTGCATAGTCTTTGACTAGCGACTAAAACGAAAGAGCTTGCACGGAGGATAGGGCAACGCTGAGGAGCGACCCGAGCGCCGATGCAAGTGCGGAAGTTAGAAGCGGGTGGTCAGAAATGACCACCCACT
>JANPLJ010000828.1:0-5755 GCA_031426475.1 Pirellulaceae bacterium
TGTTAGGTATTAGGTATTAGGTTTAAGGTATTAGGTTTAAGGGATTGGAAGTATGGTTACGGGCGTGAAGGTTTTTGGCTTATACCTTACCGCTTACACCTTACTCCTTATCTTTTATCCCTTCGAAAGTTGCTGCATGACTTGGGCTGTGATCAATTGCACGAGTCGCTCTTCGTCGATCCCACTCGATGCAGCTGCAGGAGCTCCGCTGTTGCGTAGCACCGGTGCTGCCGCCATCGCCGATTGGACGGCTTGAGCAACGGTGGAAGCAGAGGCGGCACCGGGGGCCATTGGAGGCGGGGCCGGAAAGCCTCGTCGTTCGACGCCGGTTTCCTTCCACGAATCGCGGAAGATGTCGTTTGCGCAGACGTCGCAGTTCTTGTAGTCTTCTGTGTTTCTTGGATCCGAGAATCCCCATTTGTCTTTGAGTTCGAGCAGTTCGCGTTCCTTCTTCTCGTCGAAGAACGTGATGCGTCCCACTTGCTTTGCCAACAACAGAATACGGCAATAGGCGTCGAGAATCTCTGTCCACCAGAACGCTCGCTCGACGTTCTCGCCGAAGCTGACCGTTCCGTGATTCGCCAAGATGATAACGTTCGTCTTATGAACAAACGGCAAAATCGTTTCTGCGAAAGCCTTTCCGCCTGGCGTTTCATACTTGGTAATCGGTACATCGCCCAAAAAGACTTCGACTTCCGGAAGAATACACTGTGGAATCGGTTCCCGAGCAACAGCAAATGCCGTTGCATGCGGTGGATGGCAGTGTACGACACTTTTGAGCTCGGGACGAGCCTTGTAGATTTCCAAGTGTAGCAACGCTTCGCTGCTTCGCTTCTTGTTACCTGAAAGCTGTTTGCCGGTCATATCGACAATCGAAATGTCTTCGGGCTTTAGAAAACCTTTGCTGTGCATCGTGGGCGTGCAAAGGACTTCGTTTTCGGAGATACGACAAGTGATGTTGCCATCGTTGGCGGCGACGAAGCCTTTGTCATAGAGGCGTCGTCCGATTTCGCAGATGTCTTGTTTGATTTTGTGTGCGTTGGCCATGGTGTTTTGTTGAAAATGGAGTTGAAGGTTAAATATTGAAGGTTGAGAGTTAAGTTTTAGGAACGTATTTTTTATCGATGTGGACTACGTCAAGGATCGCTGCGCAATAGGCATCTACCGGCTTGATGGCTGGTTTGAATGCTTGCGCGGCTTCGGCTCCGTCGCTCACTGCGATGGTCGATCCGATACCGGCACCGAGATCGTCCCAAACGACGACCAAGTCGGGGTCGGTAACTTCGCGTCCCATGAGCGATTCACCAACGGCTTGAGCGGTAAGCAGCCGTCCACCGACGAACGTCGGATGACAGCGACTAAGCGTTACTTGGCCGTTGACTTTGTAAAGCTGCATAACAATGCCTAGGATTGAGTGACGTGTTTGTAAAAAGCGCGAATCACATTGCTGGCGGCAGGCGCATTCCAGTGTTTCTTCGAAAGGATTACCAAGTTCGCGGGGACTTCGGCTAGCGTTTCGGCCAACTGAGCCCACTGGCCTACGACGACAGGGCGTAACTTTTCATCACGACCGGCTTGCCAGGCGATCGTGTGTGCCGAGCAACCGATAATCACCGCCGCGCGATGACCGTTTCGCAATCCTACGGCCGCTTCTCCGAGAGCCGCCGCATCATCGATTGACGCAGGTAATGTTTTGGCTTGTTTCGGACAGATCGATTTCATGATCGCCGGCATGAAGTTCGCACTGCCAGTGATGATCAACGGTTGAAGGGACGAAAGTGATGAAAGGCCTGATGACGAGCTGTGCGGGATGGCGCTAGGAGCAGTTGACGTCGGGGATGCTCGAACGATGCTTGTTTTTGCGTTTCTCAACACATCGCGCACCGCGGGCGTCACCACGGCTCGTGTTGGGACATGAACTTCACGGATTCCGTTCAGATCGTTCGGGATCGAAGCAAGCGTGATCAGTTTTCCGTGGAGGCGAAGTATCGAGGGATCGACGACAACATTGGTTGATTCGGACGCGGAAAACGAACCGCCAGCGAGCATCCCGGTCAGGACGCGCCGAACGATCATTTCTATTTCTGCGTTCGAAATCATTTTCAAGAATCAATAATCCCTAAGACCGCCCAACGGATGGGCGAGTTTTCTACACCGAACATATCTCGGACTGCGGAACCGTCACTGGTCAGCATGACCGTTTCGCCCGCACCCGCTCCCATGCAATCGACTGCAACCAGTGGCGGCCCGTCGGGACGTTTCCCATCGGCCATCATCGGTTGGACAATCAACAGTTTTAGATTGTCGAGCGTCGGATGCTTCACAGTGGACGTCCCGTGACCGACGACAATAGCGGACTGCATCGAATCAGCTTCCTATCGTGTTGGGACTGCCGAGCACATAAAGGTCTTCGATCAACGAACAACGGCGTTCGCGAGTAAAAGTCATGGGAGTCGTTACGCCCTCGCCGGTCGGACCTGCGATGGAGAACGAGATGTAACCTTCACCACCCAATCCAAGGGCCGCCATGCATGGACCGTTCTTTACGAACAGAGTCGTGTCCATCGCACGAGCCATCTTGGTCATGTTTCGAACGTTGCGAGAATGGATAATGCTGGTGTGCCGAAAGCCATGCTCGTATTTTTGAGCAAGTGCGATTCCATGATCGATGTCGCGGCAACGGACAAACGGTACGAATGGCATCATCTGCTCGACTTCGACAAATGGATGCGACTCATCGGTTTCTCCGAAAACAAGCAGAGTCTTCTTGTCGATCGATTTTCCGGCAGCCGCGGCGAGCTTCCAAGCGTCTTGTCCGAGAAGTTCCTTCGTTGGTGCATAGTGTTTGTCAGCTCCTTCGCCAACCAGTTGCATCGCCGCACCTGTGAGTCGTTCGATTTCGGACTTGTTCAATCGGACAGCGCCGGCTTTTTCCATCGCCGACATCATCGCATCGAAAACGCCATCGACGACGAAGACTTCTTTTTCCGAAATGCACAACAGATTATTGTCGAAGGAAGCTCCGTCGATGATACAACGAGCGGCTCGATCGAGATCGGCTGTTTCGTCGACAACGACGGGTGGGTTTCCCGGCCCCGCGACAATGGCGCGTTTGCCACTGTTGAGTGCAGCTCTCGCAACAGCAGGTCCACCGGTAACACAGATTAACGCGATCTTGCGGTGCTTGAAGAGTTGTTGGGCGGTTTCAAGGGTTGGTTCACGGAGAACGCAAATCAGATTGTCGATACCGAGATCTTCGTAGATCGCTTTATTGAATCGACGCACGCCTTCCGCGGCGACTTTGCGACCGCTTGGATGTGGATTTACAACCAATGTGTTTCCGGCAGCGATCATACTGACTGCGTTGCCTGTGATCGTCGGAAGCGAGTGCGTCACCGGAGTGATCGCGCCGATCACGCCGAACGGAGCATGCTCGATCACGGCCAGACCATAGTCGCCACTAAAGGCTTCGGTCTTGAGGAACTCGACACCTGGTGTCTTTTCACCGAGCGTTTGGAGCTTGGCGATCTTGTGTTCGAGTCGACCGATCTTGGTCTCTTCCATCTCCATCGTTCCAAGCTCCACCGATTGGGAGATCGAAATCCGGCGGATATGATCGATGATGCGTCGACGATGTTCGACAGGGCGTTCGCTCAGTTGTTCAAAGGCTGCTCGAGCAGCCGCGACAGCTTCATCGACGCTATCAAATACACCGTATCGACCAGCGTAGGACACGTCGCCCGTCGAGCCGTTCTTGGCAGGTGTTGCGTTGCCTTGCGAGCGGACCTCGTTGAGGACTTGGCTGACGACGCTGCGAATAAAATCTTCGTTGAGTTGCATAGGAGTGATTGGCTTTTATCGTTTAGCTTTAAGAATTGGATTCGGAATCGGTTCGAGAGTAGACGCTATTTTTTTCAACAGAAACGCTGTCGACGATTCCGATGATGACACAATCAATCGGCAGTTTGCTGGTCTCAGGTGTGAATCGAGCGCTGCTGCCTTGGCTGATCAATACATAATCGCCAAAGCCCGCTCCGAGCATATCGACGGCAATGAACGTCCGTCCCGTCGAGACGAGCGAGGTTTGCGTTTTCGGATCGAGCCGAAATGGTTCGACGATCAAGAGTTTGCAACCCTTCATCGAATCGACCTTCTGCGTCGACACTACGCTGCCAGTTACTTTGGCTACAAACATAGGAGGTTATCTTTCATAGTTCATTGAATCGCGGCGATTGTTTGGCGAGCGACGATCAGTTCTTCGTTGGTCGGAACGACCCAAAGTTGAATTTTCGAGTCAGCCCGATCGAGCCTCGCTTCGATAGCACCGGTTTTCTGATTCAGATCGAGATCGATCGCGATCCCCATATCTTCGAGCCCCTTGCAGACTCCCGCGCGGACCGAACGGCTGTTCTCACCGATCCCGCCGGTGAAGACAATCGCATCAGCACCACCCATCGCCATCATCATGCCGCCCAGATGACGCCGAATTTCGGAGGTAAAAACGTCCAGTGCGAGTTTCGCTTTTGCGTTTCCCGATTCGGATGCTGCTTCAAGATCGCGGATGTCTCCCGAGAGTCCTCCCGAAATACCGAGCAGGCCTCCTTGGTTTGCCAGGACTTTCAGAACTTCTTCGAGTGACTTGCCGGTGTGCTTCATCAGCAACGGCAAACAAAATGGATCGATATCCCCGATTCGATTGTTTTGCGGCAACCCTGACTGAGGACTCATTCCCATCGTTGTCGCGACGCTCTTGCCGTTCTGAATCGCGCACAGCGAATTTGAACCGCCCAAGTGACACGAAACAATACGGGCATCTTCGCGACCGAGCAATTGGCCAGTTCGCCAACCGATGTAGCGATGCGATGCACCGTGAAATCCCCAACGCCGAATCGGTAACGCTTCCGCCCATTCCGATGGAATTGCATAGTGCTGTTGTGCTTCGGGGATCGTACGATGGAAGTCGGTTTCGAAAGCAGCGACCAACGGTATGTCCGAGGCCGTCGAAGACAACTGTCGCATCGCTGCGATATACGGAGGATTGTGAGCCGGAGCAACCGAGTTCACTTCTTCCATCGCGTCCAGCACGCTGGAGTCGATTCGAAAGACACCTTGCAACCGCCCGCCATGGACCGCCTTAAAGCCAATCGCGCTGATCTCGCTCGACGACTTCAGACAACCGAACTTCGGATCGGTAAGCTGATCGATGCAGGCCTTCACCGCGATACCATGATGCGGCACCGCAAGCTCAAGCTCGCCTTTATAATCACCGATTTGAACGAAAGCTCTACTCGACGCCGCACCGATGCGTTCAACACCACCGCGAGCCAACTGGCTTTCGGTTGTCATGTCAAACAATCGATATTTAAACGAAGTCGAACCGAGGTTCGCGACAAGCACCATCATGGCAAACAATTCCTTTGCAAAAGGGCGGATCTTTCCCGATTCACGAATCCTATACGAACACCGAACAAGGCACTACTTTTTGAAGTTGGCCAACGCGACGGCAAGGGCTTCTGCAGGTCGTGGAATGACATGCGAGCTGACCAATTCGCCAACTTGCGATGCGGCAGCTGCGCCGGCTTCGACGGCTGCGCGAACGCTTCCGACATCACCCGATACGACCGTGGTCACATAAGCGCCACCGATATCGATGCGCTTGACGATTTCAACGTTCGCAGCCTTCGCCATCGCGTCGGCTGCCTCAATACTGGCCAGAAGGCCTTTGGTTTCAATAAGTCCGATTGCAGTTTGCATA
>JANPLJ010000829.1:0-3111 GCA_031426475.1 Pirellulaceae bacterium
TTCGGTAGCGGATCGTTGCAAAACATCGCAAGAACCGCTTGAAAAAAGCGTATCACAAGTCTTTAGCATGATGATCGACGATGCGTTGAGCGAAAAGTAGAAAAATGCGGAAGCTAGAGATACAAGATGCAGACTGTCGTAGCTACGTTCGCCGGAACGTGGCTGCAACTCATAGCGGTTCTCCACGCTCTGGCGAACGTGGCTACGGGAAATTAAAATAGATGCAGGATGCTACGAAACATACAAAGGCAACCTCATGTACATTAAGGTCCTTTTAGGAGTCATTTGGAGCGGCTATTGGGGGCTTGCGGGAACGGCTTGAATTCCGACAATGCGACCTGTTGTTGGCTGCCAATCGTATCGAATCTGTCGACTATCGTATCGGGAGCCCCACAGGAGTTGAATTCTTGGGTCAATTTTATCAATCGAAAGCGACCAAAGGTTCGAGGAAGAAGTCGTGTGCGACATATGAAGTGACGGATCACCGATCTTTTTTGAATGCGAGGCTAGCGACTTACCAAGGATGGTGGGCTACGGAGCCACAGTTGCTCAAAGTAGGCTACGGAGGTGCTGTCCATGGAAGATAGGCTCTTGGTTTTCGAGGATTTGCGAATCGGTGATACGTGGACTAGCAATAGTCGCGAGATGACGAGCGGCGAAATCCGCGAATTCGCCGATTTGACCGGTGATTTTACCCGTATTCATTTAGATGAAGAGTACGCCGCGGATACTCCATTCGGGGCTCCCATCGCTCATGGGCTGTTGGGGTTATCAGTCTTGGCAGGACTTAGTTCGATTGCACCAACGGTTCACACCACGGCCTTGCTCAACATCCAATCGTGGCAGTTTCGTAAGCCTATCTTTATCGGCGATCAGATTCATGCCGTAACCGAAGTCACTCGACTCAGCGAACGTGGACGCCGGCATGGTGAAGTCGAGTGGTATCGCAAACTGGTTAACCAACGCGGTGAAATCGTTCAGGACGGAATCATTACAACGCTCGTTGAACGCGAAGCGCTGGTTTCTGCAAAGATGCGATCCAGGATGACGCGCATCGACGCTGGCTCGAGCGTTGTGGCGCCACACGCGGCGAACGAATCCTCCGAGAAGAGCAATCATTCAGCGAAGTCTGACTGAAAAGACGCAAATTGTTCGGATGGCCATGCCTCATTTATCTGAGGCTTCGCCCACGTTCTTGGCTAACGAATTGCCAAATTCTGAAGTCAAATAGCAAAGGTAGCTACGCTCGCCAGAGCGTGGTACTTCGAAGCGATTTCCACGTTCTGGCGAACGTAGCTACCTCAAATTCGATCTTTAGAAACACAGCCTAGCACGCTAAATCGTTGCGAGCGAGTGGGCAAGCCCGCTCGCTCGCGAATCGCTCGTGTTGCACGACGGAGATACGCTAACCGACGTTCCTACTAAATTCCCGAAATTAATATTTCTCTTAATAAGAACTATCGCCAACTTTCTCGCACCGGAGTCTCGCGTTAACGATGGGTAGTTTTTCAAACAGTCGCCTGATATTATCACGATTGTGCGTACAGGACCTTCTACTCATCAATCTTGATAAAGTTGACTTGCCATGCTTGAAATCGTTTGCCCTTCCTGCAACAAGGCTTATCGAATTTCTCCGGAACACCAAGGAAAGGCAGTCCGTTGCCAGCAATGCGGACAGACGTTTAACGCAATCGACGCCCCCCACCTTTTAGATTCGCCGCAAGATAACTTCCTGGTTGCCTCGGCTCCACCGCCTAGCCCATCGATGGAACCTTCTCCGACTCGGAGCGCGCCCCAGGGTCAATTCAATGGGCCAACGACGTCGACAGCGGGGCAAGCTCCTCGGGTTTACGTCGCACCGACTGGCAAGCGTGGTACATCCGATGAAATCGACTACGCGATTCACGGTGATGACACTCAGTATGTCGAAGTAGCGTTGGATCCAGGCGAGACGGTGATCGCCGAATCGGGATCGATGATGTACATGTCTCAAGGAATTGAGATGCAGACGGTGTTCGGGGATCCTTCGCAAACGGGCGGTGGCTTTTGGGGCAAAGTCATGTCTGCGGGCAAACGCGTATTGACCGGCGAATCGCTCTTCATGACGACGTTTACCAACACGCGAGGACGTGGCAAAGAATTTGTCGCGTTTGCCGCTCCGTACATGGGACGTATCACTCCGATGCATCTTGACCAGTTGGGGGGCGAACTGATCTGCCAGAAGGATTCGTTTCTGTGCGGCGCCAAGGGCATTCAGGTCTCGATCGCCTTTCAGAAAAAATTTGGGGTCGGTCTTTTCGGCGGCGAAGGCTTCATCATGCAGCGGCTCCGTGGAGATGGCGTAGCGTTGGTACACGCCGGCGGTGCGATGATGCATCGCGAACTAGGGCCTGGCGAATCGCTCCGATTGGACACGGGATGTCTGATGGCGATGGGGCCGACGGTTCAATACGATATCCAGATGGTTGGCGGGATTAAGAATACTCTTTTTGGTGGTGAAGGTTTATTTGTTGCGACGGTCGTCGGTCCAGGGCCGATCTGGTTGCAGAGCTTGCCCTTTTCTAGATTGGCAGGGCGTATCTTTGCCGCTGCACCACAAGGCGGCGGAAGGGGACGTGAAGAAGGGTCTGTACTCGGCGGGTTGGGAAGTATGCTGATGGGTAGCAGTGAGTAGAATGGGCTCTTATGAAACAGCCCACTTTTGACCAACTACGATTCGCGATCGATGTGGCGATGCAACGTCGTCCCGGTTCTTTGCTATTGAAGAATGCTCGTCTCGTCAATGTATTTACCCTCGAGATCACTCGCACCCATATTCTCATCGCTGGTGAATACATCGCTGCGATCGGTGATTGTTGTAAAAACGCAGACGCCGAGCAGACGATCGATCTCGACGGAGCTTGGGTATCGCCAGGCTTGATCGATGCGCATCTGCATATCGAATCGTCTTTGGTAACGCCACCCGAATATGCCAAGGCCGTTGTGCCTCGCGGGGTCACTGGTATCGTGGCTGATCCGCATGAAGTCGCAAACGTTGCAGGCGTTCCTGCGATTGAATGGATGATGAAGGCCAGCGAGAATCTTCCCATCGATATCTGGTTTACGGCCCCC
>JANPLJ010000830.1:0-1923 GCA_031426475.1 Pirellulaceae bacterium
CGCACAGTCCTGTATCATTCGGTGGCCCAGATGGTATGGTAGGGGTGTTGGAACGGCGTGAGCGTGAAGCTCGCAAACGCGACAGCTTCGGATGAATAATAAAACAGCTTCGGATGACTAACAAAAGGGTAGCTCGGCGAATCGGCGGGTGACCAATACGAGAGTAAGCCGGCGTCGAGATTCCCTGTCAGGGTACCTCCACGTCGGCTTTTTTCGTTGAGGGTAAATTTTCCCAAAAGCGTGGGTCAGCGGCTCCGTCCGCTGACATTCAATGAGCCCGCGGGCGGAGCCGCAGGACCACTGTTGTTTTCACAACCTACCTATTCGCTTCTTGGGCACGTTTTCTTCGCCGAGCGAAGGGCGAACTACTGTTTGAGGAGATTTGCATGCGTTGGTTGGCTTTGAAAGACTATTCTCGTTGGGTTCCATTCAGGCGATCGGGCTCCATAAAACGCACTTCCGGCGATAGACCGACTGACGAACTGCCGTTGCGTGCGGAACTGTACAACGTCGATCAGCTTGAAAGGCATGCGAAAGCAATCGCGACAACGCATGAGCTCGCAAAGGGGCAATTCCCGGATCAACTCCTCCCTCGCTTGTCAGAGAACGAAAAGGTTCTCCTCAATGCCTATGATCTCATCGGACTCGCCGCCGAACGCAATCGTCGCATCGCGCCGGCCGCCGAATGGTTGTTGGACAACTTCTATCTGATCGAAGAGCAGATTCGCTCGACGCGACGGCTTTTGCCCCGTTCGTACAGTGGCGAACTTCCACGATTGGCGAACGGCCCGTGTGCCAACTACCCACGAGCATACGGTATTGCTCGCGAACTGATCCTCCACACAGATGGACGCGTCGACCCGATCAGTTTAACTGCGTTTATCTCGGCGTACCAATCGGTGGTGCCTCTTAAGCTGGGCGAGCTTTGGGCGTTGCCACTGATGTTGAGGCTGGCCTTGATCGAGAATCTTCGACGTGTTGCCGCTCGATTGGCCAGTGGTCGCTGCGATCGAGACTGTGCCGCCGACTGGGCTGAACGCATGATCAAAACGGTCGAGCAAAGTCCGACCGATTTGGTGCTCGTCCTGGCCGACATGGCACGCGAGAACCCGCCATTGTCCGGTGCTTTTATTGCGGAGCTCACACGTCACCTGCAAGGTCAGAACCCCAATTTTGCGTTTGCTCATAGTTGGCTCGAGCATCGATTGGCCGACCTTGGACATACCACTGAGCAGTTGGTACTGGCGGAGGGACAGGCTCAAGCGTCTGATCAAGTGTCGGTTGGAAATAGCATCACGAGTCTTCGGTTTCTCAGCGTGAATGACTGGCGAAAATTTGTTGCAGAACAAAGTCTCGTCGAACAGACCTTGTGCGCTGATCCCGCAGGCGTCTACGCCAAGATGGATTTTGCAACGCGCGATCGCTATCGGCACGCCGTCGAAGCAATCGCCAAACGATCGCGGTGCACGGAATACAATGTCGCTCATCGCGCGATTCAACTAGCACACACGGAAGCGACCGATCCAGCAAATCATCGCACAATGCACGTTGGATATTTTCTGGTCGATCGAGGACGACCTGCATTGGAACGGCTCATGCAGATGAGGCTTACGCCAGGGGTAGTCATTGAAAAACTACGTCGCCGACTACCGATGTTTGTCTACCTTTTGCCGATCCTGGTGTTTTCTGGATTGATCATCGTTGCTTTTGGTGGAAGGTTGCGATGGGAAAAGCATCCAGGACTACTCTTGCTGTTGCTGTTCATTCCATTGGTGGTCTGTGCAAGCCAGCTTGCGATCGGCATCGTAAACTGGATGGTATCCACGTTCATGCGTCCCCAACCGTTGCCTAAGATGGACTTCCGCGAGGGTATTCCCTCGGAACATCGCACTTTGGTCGTAGTCCCGACGATGCTTTCAAGTG
>JANPLJ010000831.1:0-1274 GCA_031426475.1 Pirellulaceae bacterium
CAATCCCGTCGTCGGCTCGTCATATAAAATGAGATCAGGCTCGAGGATCAGCGCTCGAGCGAGACCGACGCGTTTGCGCATGCCGCCAGATAGTTGAGCCGGTCGTTTTCCGATCACGATATCGGGAAGCCCCACTTCGGCCAGTCGATCGAGGACCAAACGTTTTTCGGTTTGACCTTTGGGACATCCATGCTGCCTCAATGGAAAGGCGACATTTTCGGCGATCGTCATACTGTCGAAGAGAGCCGCATTCTGAAAAACGAAGCCGAATCTTCTTCGCAATTTCGTGAGCTCGATATCATTGAGCGAATGCAGATCGATCCCGTCGAAAAAGATGTGACCGGAGGTTGGCTTGAGCAAGCCCACTAACGTCTTGAGCAAGATTGTCTTGCCACATCCACTCTCGCCGATAATGGCAACGGTCTGGCCGCGCGGAATCGAAATGCTGATGTGGCTCAAAATTGTTTGCCGGCTAAAAACGACCGATAGGTCCCGCGTCTCGACGAGCCCACGTTCGGGCTGATCGAGTCCTTGAAGAGCTTCGTCGTGAAGAATAGCGCTCATCATCAGAACAGCTTCGCTCCCCTCGGCCAAAGCGAGAAATAGACGGCATCGAGCAAGATGTTCAGAATCAGATCGAGGAACAAAATGAGAACGAAACTGAGAACAAAGGCTTCCGTTGCAGCCTTTCCAACTCCTTCAGCTCCCGGTTGACAATGAAACCCCCGGTAGCAACTGACGATGGCAATCGTAGCGCCGAAGAAGAGGCTCTTGAAGACACCCGAGAAGAAGTCGAAACCGCCGACGAACTCGCGACTGTTTTGAAGGTACTGCGCATGATCGATACCGATAATGGTCACGCAATAAAAATACCCGCCGACGATCCCCATAAAATCGGCCATGATCGTCAGAGCAGGAATCAGCAATAGGCATGCTAAGAAACGCGGTACAACCAGATAGTGAATCGGGTTGGCCCCCATGCTGATCAAGGCATCGACTTGCTCGGTGACTCGCATGGTTCCTAAGACCGCGGCCATCGCACTTCCGACGCGTCCAGCCAACATCGTGGCGGCCAGGACGGGGCCTAACTCGCGGACTAGCGACATATTGATCACACCACCGAGCTTCGTTTCCATGCCGATGGCTTTGAACTGATAGTAGCTTTGAACAGCCAACACCATTCCGATGAAGGTTCCTGTCAAAGCGACAACCGGAAGGCTCGAAACACCGACGGCATAGAAATTGGGGAGTATCGTTCCGCGTTTCGGACGCGT
>JANPLJ010000832.1:0-2557 GCA_031426475.1 Pirellulaceae bacterium
TCGTTAGAATGCGGAAGAAACTCCAGCGGCGAGGAACAGCCTTATCATCGTCAGTTCGGCCAGCGTCTGACGACGTCGGCTATATTTGTTTCACGAACTTTGGCTGCGAAAGCTCTTCATCTGCCACCGTTCCGCTTGTGAGAAAAGGGCGCGGACAGTGTGGGGTTTAAAAATACTGCTGCGTAACCGGCTTGATGACGATTTCTGGAACGTGGGCTTGAGCGGGCAATCGTGCGATAGCCACAATCATGGCCGCGACGTCTTCAGGTTGCAAAATTCGTTGCTTGTGTTCGTCGGTCAATGGTGTGGGACGCTGATCGAGGATTGGTGTGTTGACTTCTCCCGGATAGACGTTCGTGATCCGAACACCGTCGTTGCCGACTTCATTGGAAACGCATGTGCCCATCGCGGTCATCGCAAATTTGCTGGCGCAGTAAGCTACCCCACCCAACGCGATTGCCCGTTTGCCTGCGATACTGGAAATATTGATAATTAAGCCAGAACGCTGAGCCCGCATGGCGGGAAGGACCGCAATCATACAATTGTACGCACCCGTGGCGTTCGTCGCGAGCACTTGATCCCAGTCCTCCGGAATCATCTTGTCGATGCTGCGGTTGCGAATGTTGATACCGGCCGCCTGGACCAAGATTTGAGGTTGACCAACTACCTTCGTTGCCCATTGAAAAAACTCATTCACCTGCTTTCGATCGGTGACGTCCAAGACATGGCCGAAGATGCGACCGGGCGTGTTGATGCTGGCAATGGCCGACTCGACTGCGGCGGGTCTTCGACCCCCAATCGCGACTTTCGCGCCTGCTTCGACGAAGGCTTTCGCGACCCCCAGTCCAATGCCCGAGGCACCACCTGTAACGACCACCGATGTATTCTCAAGCATTCAGTAAAAACTCCTAATACACGAAAGTTAACGCAAAAATCAACGGGGACTTCTTTTTTATAGTGGAACAACGCGAGCCGTCCGGTTATTCAAAGGCTCGATGGACCGGAGGGCTCGCGCCGTTCCGCTACCTATGCGGTTGGATAATCGCTATTTCCACCCGCTGACGCATTATAGCCCAATTTGAATAAAAAATGCCCGGCCAACTTTGAAGAGTTGGCCAGGCATTTTTTGGGTTTTTATGGTCCAGAATTCGGGAGTATTCCCGACTCTGGACGTTGTCAGATTGTCATTTGCCCCATCGAACTTGCGAACCAGCGCTACATGCCGACCGACTAGAACGTGAAGATCATGTCGGTGCCGAGGATTGCTTGGCTGCTCTTGTTGCTCTCCAAGAATCCAAAGCGTTCACGATCCCATACATATCGCATTTCAGGGCGGAACATCAGGTTAGCCGAAGCTTTGTAATTAATACCGACAGTGTAGTTATAAAGATCGTCGTTCTGACGTTGTCCGAATCCTTCACCGCCGTAGTTGAACCATTCGAAACGTTGGCCCAAGGAGACACAATCGTTGACCTTGTAGATCAAGTAGTTGATATTTCCCCAGGTGTTGCGTTGTGTTCCGCCATTGTTATTGGTCGTGTACAGCAAGTCCGACTGAGAGATGTACGTTAGATTGTCCGACAAAGCGTTTGTATAGATCACGCTGTGCAGATAACCATCTTCACCAATCGTCTTACCAATACGTCCAAGGTTCGTTGCATAGAGCAGCGAAGAAGTATCGCTCAGAGTTCGCTTGAAGCCACCAAGGTAGCCGCTACCATTGCGTTCGAACCCGGAATCCCAACCCGAAACCCAACCGTTGTAAAGTTGAGTATCGTCGTCAACTTTATAAGTGGTCAGCGCACCAGTGTGAGTGAAAGGCTCAGCGTTGTAGAACGTAAACTGACGGCTGTAGAAGAAGTTGCCAGTGGCAGCGACGACTTCGTTACCGATGATCGTGAAGAACTTACCAACTTTGACGCTCAAATTGTCGTAAGCTGCTTCCCCGTAGGCCTGAGGAATAGCGTGGCCATAAGCCCCGCCGTTATCCCAACTATTGTCCCAGTGACCGTTGGGAATGCCGAAAGCTTGCGTATCAGGCGCATCGGTACCGTAGAGGTAATCGATGCGTCCGCCCAGGCCTAGACCGCAGCTTCCATCCGCGATCTTCTCGGCATAAAACCATTGCTGCTGCAATTGTGTTCTGCCGTCGTAGTTGTTGAAGTTGAAGTTAGTATTGGCACTGTGGTAGCCGACGTTTGACCAGCCACCTACTGTCCAACCGCAAAGATCTCCGTCACACAGCTTCCATGGATCGCCGAGATCACAGCAGCCGAGCAATCCGAAGCCCGCTCCACAACCGAGCCCGTCACACGACCCGGCGCCATCACAGGCACTGGTGTCACATGAACCGGTGCAGCTTGGCGCATTACTCGTATTGCAAGCTCCGTCTTCGCTATACGAAACTAACTTGTAAGGGGATTGGGTAGTCTGGGCTAGAAGGCCCGTGGACGTCCCCCCAAAGCAAGCGCCGGCGATCATCGCACTTAGCGCCATCCTGGTAATTTTCATCGTTCTGGAACTCCTATCCTGAACTAACGTAACGCTTGGTTTAGGC
>JANPLJ010000833.1:0-3388 GCA_031426475.1 Pirellulaceae bacterium
TCAGCATTCAGCATTCAGCATTCAACCTTCAACCTTCAACACTCAACCTTCAACACTCAACCTTCAACCTTCAACCTTCAACACTCAACACTCAACACTGGTTATTCAGGAATTTTGGTGGTTGTTTATAACGTTGATTCTCGACCGAGGGGGCTTGTCCCCTCGGTCGCAAAGGTTTAGCGTCCTAAGCCAAAGGCTTCCGTTGAACGACTTTTTTTGAGCGGCGGGGACAAACCCCTATCGCCTATGGATCTACGGGAAGAAAACCACCTACGTCGATGCCACCAAAATACCTGAAGAACCTCACCACCCACCAATCACCAATCAAATCCCAAATCCCATGGACCTTTTCGCCAAAGTCGAGCAAGAGAATCTAACTCGGAATCAACCGTTGGCGGCGCGAATGAGGCCTCGCAAGTTGGCTGAGTTTGTTGGGCAGCAGCAGTTCTTGGGTCCGGGGAAACTGCTCAGGCGACTATTGGATGCGCGACGATTAAATTCGATTCTCTTTTTTGGTCCACCGGGAACCGGCAAAACGACGTTGGCGCATCTGCTGGCGGTGGAAACGGGCGGTGCGTTTAGGACATTGAGCGCTGTGACAAGTGGAGTGAAGGAACTTCGCGAGACCCTAGAATGGGCACGAAACGAAGTCGCGGCGACAGGCAAGCGTCCTATTTTGTTTATCGACGAGATCCATCGCTTTAATCGTGCTCAACAGGATGCGTTGTTGCCCGATGTCGAGAGTGGCGTTGTCACGTTGGTTGGGGCGACAACAAGTAATCCGTTCTTTGCAGTCAACGGCGCTTTGTTGAGTCGATCGCAGATCTTTCAGTTTGAACCTTTGTCACCCAGCGACATTCGTTCGCTTTTGGAACGTGCCATCCGCGATCGAATCGTAGGCTTTGGTTATATGCAGATCCTAGTCGATGAAGATGCGATGGTGTTTTTGACAACGATCGTCGAAGGCGATGCGAGAAAAGCCCTTGGGGCGATCGAAGTCGCAGTTCTTTCATCGAACGAGCGGCCTGTTCATGTGACGTTGGCCTTGGCACGCGAGTCGATACAAGCCAAAACGATTCAGTTCGATGCAACGGGCGACCAGCACTATGACCTCGCCAGCGCGCTGATCAAGAGTATTCGAGGAAGCGACTGCGATGCGTCGCTCTACTGGTTGGCCAGGGCTATCGAGAGTGGCGAGGATATACGGTTTCTGTGTCGGAGGTTGGTGATTTTGGCCAGTGAAGACATCGGCAACGCAGATCCTACAGCCTTGACTTTAGCGGTTTCGACGATGCAGGCTTGCGAGTTTATCGGGTTGCCTGAATGCCAACTGACGCTTTCGCAAGCGGTGATTTATTTATCGCTTGCACCGAAAAGTAATTCAGCGACAACAGCCATTGGCAATGCTAGGCGAGATGTGCGTGAGGGCACGTTGATACCTGTGCCGATTCATCTTCGCGATGGGCATTACGCCGGTTCCGAACGCTTAGGTCATGGTCAAGGCTACCAGTATGCTCACGACGCGGACGGTGGGATTGCTTCGCAAGAGTATCTCGGCGTGGATCGAACGTACTATGTACCGACGGACCGCGGCATGGAACGGGAACTGGCGGAACGCTTGAGTGAGATCAAGCGACATTTGGGACGCAATAATCCCGAGGCGAAGTAGATTCGGTGGTCACGCTGCACGGTGGCCGAGTCGCTCTGCGACTCGCCATCACTGGTTGTTGAATTACGTCCATTTTCGCGAGTTTCGACGAGTCGCAGAGCGACTCGTCCACAAAAACTCACAACCTCAAAGGGATAAAACTCGGATGGGAAGAAGAGGCGAGATTCGCTAAAACAGCGTCATTATGCGAACAACTCTATTCTTTATCCCTCACGAAATCGGCCCATTACCTGTTTTAGGGTTTGGATGGGCGTTACTTTTGTTGGGTGTTTTTTTTGCTTTGAATGTTGGCATTCGGCGTTCGCGGGGTAGTTCGTGGGCGGATGCAACCAGTGATTGGATGACTTGGGCCATTGGGGCGGCGGTTGTGGCTTTCTTGTTGCCGAGGATTGAAACCACATTTCCGGATGGTTCAGGAGGAAGCTATCCGATTGGGCTTCCGATTCGCGGATACGGATTGATGTTGATGTTGGGCGTCATTTCGGCAGTAGGCCTTAGCTATCACCGAGCAAAGCAAGTAGGTTGGAACCTAGATCGATTGCTTTCTTTGGCATTTGCGACCGTGGTGGGAGGTATCGTCGGGGCACGAATTTTCTTTGTGGTCCAAAAGTGGTCCGAGTTACCGGGGGACACACTTTTTGAGCGTCTGTACGAAGCTTTAAAATTCACCGAGGGTGGGCTCGTCGTCTACGGCAGTATCATCGGTGCGTTGGTGACAATTAGCGGTTGGTGTTGGTGGCGTGGGCTGCGATTGTTCGCCGTCGCCGATATAGTCGTTCCTGGATTCTTGCTTGGATTAGCATTTGGTCGAATTGGATGTTTGTTGAACGGTTGTTGCTATGGTGGAATTTGCGACGCTTCGCTTCCGACAGTGACATTTCCGCGCGGCTCGTTACCGTACATGGATCAATTGATTTCAGGGGAACTGCTCGGTATTCAAGTCTTTAGACCGACTGGGACGGACGGGAAGAAAGTGGTTGCGGAAGTTCGGCCTGGGACTTGGGCTGCGCAGCACGGATTGCGTCCTGGTCAGCAATTGGGCGAGATTCGTCCAGACCTTTTCCCGCCATCCAAGGGCGAGGACCCAGCTGGACCGCCGCAAGTTTCCGCTCAAATCGAGGTCGATCAGCACATGCTAGACGTGACGGACGCCTTGCCAGCTCGGAGTCTTGCGTCGCATCCCTCCCAGATTTACGCCGCCGTAAATGCTGCGTTATTGAGCGGTTTTCTTTTTTGTTTGTGGCCGAACGTTCGACGGGACGGAATTGTCTTTGGCCTAGGCTGGACGATGTACGGCATTAGCCGCATGATCGAGGAATGGATCCGAATTGACGAGGCGGGGCAATTCGGGACGTCCTTGAGCATCGCCCAGTGGATCAGCCTTGGTGGGATCGCTGCGGGATTAACTATATTGGCAATCCAGTCGCAAAAGCCGCCTGGACGCAGCTTGATGCCAGCATATTGACGGCCCGTTTGTCCGAGTTCGACTTTCCCGGGCCCGAAGGCTGTGATAACTTTTGGCAACCAGCCGCCCGAAATGGACGAAATTAATTGATTTTCAGGGAATCGCATGAGCTTACAAATTTACATAAACGGCCAGTTCTTCGATAAAGAGAACGCCAAGATTAGCGTCTACGATCATGGACTGCTGTATGGGGACGGCGTTTTTGAAGGGATGCGAGCATACTCGGGAGTCGTTTTTCGACTGGTGGAGCATCT
>JANPLJ010000834.1:0-1937 GCA_031426475.1 Pirellulaceae bacterium
TTCTTGGCAGTATTTTTCTCTTCCTCAACATTCCAATGCTGCCAAGAAAGCGCTTGCTGCGAAGAATGTTGATGTTCTTACTTTGTCACCGATCTGGTTGCCCGATGAAAGGATTGAAGCCTTTGTGCGCTATGGAGTTGAACACAATCCAGATTTGCGAATCTTAGTCCAAGAATATTGGCTCCCCAACGACGAATACCATCCGATCTATCCGCTCGATACGAGAAAGAAAGTCGATCATAACGCCATCGACCTTTCTGGATTGCGCGATGCCAATACTCGCTACGAACGCGACATCGAAGCGCACGTTCGTCAGATCAGTGACAAGTTAGGGAAAGAATCGGTTTTCGTCGTTCCCGTTGGAGCTGCTTCCATCGCTTTGCGCGAGCAAATTGTGGGCGGAAAGCATCGCATTCTCAAAGTGCAATGGCGTTTGTTTCGAGATGACTGGGGACACCCCACGGCGCCATTGAAAGTGCTCGCTGCTTATTGCTTTTTTGCGGCAGTCTATCGACGGAGTCCTGTTGGGTTACCCATGCCCAAAGAGTTCGAAGACAACAAAGAATTTGCCGTTCCGACTTTGAACGCAGCATTGCAACAAATCGCCTGGGAGTCCGTGACCGCCAACCCAATGTCGGGATTGAAAGTCGCAACGACCAGCAAGTAAAAAATGGACCACCGTCCCCGGTCTAAGCGCACGCCGTGAACGATTTTGAACGACGGAACTTGACCTTGGATGTTGGCCAGCATAAGCTGCGTGTACGCATAATGCGTATACGTTGCTTGTTTAGAAGCGAAAGGAGTTCACAGTTGGGATTGCGTGACAGTTTGGCAATGCACTTGCGAGCCGCGTACTTTTCGGTCCGGCGAACCGCCCAAGCGCGGTTGGCTGCTTTGGGAGCTACCGCCGATCAGGTGGTTGTGATGACTCTGCTGGCCGAAGAACCAGGCCTGACTCAGCAGGAGATTGTCGAACGGTCTTTTTCGGACCCCAGCACAGTACGAGCGATGCTCGCACTCTTGGAAGAACGCGGCTGGGTGCGACGCGATTCCGATCCAGAAGACGCCCGCGTTCGTCGAGTCACACTCACTGCCGAAGGCCGCAAACAACAGCGTCGACTGCAACGCATCGGACATATCGGTGATCCGACGAACATGGAGAATCTGCTATCAGATGCCGAGTTGCGAGTTGTGACGGACTGTCTGAAACGCATCGCTAAAGCGCAGGCGGAGTTGGGAGTCAGCGAGGTTGCTCGTTCAACGACATAAATACCGATTGAGGAATAGGAATGATGAAACAAGAAATACGACGCGTTCTGCTTTTGCTGATGGTTCCCCCTTGTGATGGCGTTGAAACCAATCACTCTTTTGGGCGACGAACCCGAAAAAGTCATCCGGCTCGGGATGATCGGGCTGGATACGACTCACGTGATCGCCTTTACCAGCTATCTGAATAACCCCAAGAACAACACCGGCTGCAAAGTGGTGGCTGCATTTCCTGGCGGGTCACCCGATTTCAAGGCGTCTGCCGATCGAGTGGACAAGTTCACCGCCGAAATGCGAGACAAGCATGGTGTCGAGATGGTCGACAGCATTGAGGAGCTGTGCAAGAAAGTCGATGGCGTTCTCTTAGAAAGCGTGGATGGACGACCGCATTTGGCGCAAGCTCGCATCGTGATAACGGCTGGCAAGCCGTTGTGGGTCGACAAGCCGGTGGCTGACGACTTAGGCGACGTTATCGAACTCTTTCGACTGGCCAAAGAAAAGAACGTTCCATGTTGGTCGAGTTCGGCCATGCGTTATGGCGAGGGGATCGTAGGCGTCCGGGACAACGCTGAGATTGGTGATATCATTGGTTGCGACGTATTCGGTTCCAGTTCGTGGAAGGAGTTGCACCCATCGCTTTACCTGTACGGTATTCACGCGGTCGAGCCGCT
>JANPLJ010000835.1:0-3794 GCA_031426475.1 Pirellulaceae bacterium
AGCAGACCGTATGGTCATGCCTTTGGCGGAACGTTTGATCGACCTAAAAAACGGCTGTGCCCCCCTCACTCTGGTACTTCCAGGTGTCGGAGCGTTCTCCAAAGTCCGCGTCGTTCGTGCGAGTTTCCAACTGATAGTCGACGTTTTTCCAGTCGCGGAATTGCCTCGGAAGATCATCCGGTTTCAACTCAAGAAAAATGTTCCCGCCGACCAGTCGGAAGGTTTTCTTTTGCAAGTCCAACAATTGAACAATCACCAGGATGCCCAGTACCGCCAATCCACACCAAACAGGAATGGACCATGCAGAACGGCCGCCATGTTGCTCGGTCCCAGCGTCTATATGCTGCACGGGCTTTTCTGGCACCAATGATTTCTGGTTCTGTGAGCCACCCAAGAGTATTACGAGCAATTGATCGGTTGATAGGAGCATCCAAGTCGCCATCCCCATGGCCGCAAACCCAATTAGCTGATGAGGTGTTCCGTGGGATAAATCGATCGACAACGTCATGCTGGCAACTGGTATCAACGTGATGCGCAGCGTATTCATGAGCAAAGTCCAAAGCACACTCGAAAACATGACGATCGCCGTGTGCAAAGGAGAGCGACGAAAAGTAACCATCATCAAGGCGGCAATGCAGAGTATCGCAAAGAAAGACTGAACGCCGCTACACCCCTGCTCGACGCTGAAGCTTCGGTCGGCAATTTCGATAACGCTTCCGAAATAGAAATGAGGGACGCCGATCACGTCGAGTAGTCGCGAGGACATCCTCGAGCTAAGCTGCTGAAGGTACGTTATTAAGTAGGTATCCGCCGTAGCTAGATCGCTATAGGGTGGCTGCCAAGCGATCAGAAGTGGCCATGCTAAATAGGTCAATGGTTTGCCTGTATCGCGATCCGCAACCCCTGACAGCCAGGCTGCAAGTATGCATACAAAACCTAGGTAGCTGAGCCACGCCGACACCATCATCGTCGAAGCGATCGCTATGACCACACCGAAAATACCCAAGGACATTTCGACAACGCTTCCACGATTGACCGGAACTCGATTGGACCAACGCGTGTAAAGCAGATAAGCCAAAACCGCCAACAGAATCGGGTAAAACTGATAGTGTGTATATGCCCACAAGTAGTACAGATACAACGTCGCATAGGGTAATTGCAGTATGGTCGCGATTCCCCAAGGTGATGCGGTAAGCTTTCTCCACATCGAGCCTATCGTAGAAAACTCTGAAGAGTGATCGGATTTCAGTGCTATGGATTCCAAATGATAAATTCCTTGATTACAACTCTGAGAGCTGAAGAGACGCAATCGCCGCAATAAGTCGTGGCGAATAAGCCTCGATGGAACCAAAATCGCTTCTTTCTCGAGCTGCTCGCGACATCGTTGCAAGCAATTCTGGGTCACTTGCCAATTGATCAAATCGATTTGCAATGGATTCGGAATCGCGAATCGGTACGATGTACCCTTCCACCCCGTCTCGCACAATACTGCCAGCATTATGGGTCGTTACCACGGGCAATCCGGCCGCTAAAGCTTCATAAATAGCGGCTGCTGATCCTTCACACAAGCTTGGAAGGCAAAAGACATCCGATCGAGCGTATTCTTTGGCAATTTCCGATCGCGGCAATGGCCCCACAAATTCGACGTTTGAAGGCGCATTTTTTTGAAGTGAATTCGCCTCGATTTCCAACCTTCCGACGACTCGGCAATGCACGTGCTGACTACTCAACCGTCGCATTGCTTCCAACAGGTGATCGACGCCCTTGCGTCGTCCCACTCCCCCCACAAACAACACTTGAAGAGGTGCACCTGCTGGACGCTTGACTCGGCTTTTCGTTAAGAAGTTAGGGAGTGCCACACCGTAAGGTACGACGACACATTTCTCTACAGGTCCACCTTCCTCTGCGATTCCCTGCTGAACAAACTCTGATCCACACACGATGAGATCAGACAAAGCCCATTCCTCCTTTTCTCGTTCGGCAAACTTCAACAGGTTTTCTTCATGCTCTCCCATGTTGCTACCAGCGAACTCCGCAAGTCCTTCGCGCATGAGACGATATTCGACAAGCCGAGGCGCAATTGTCTGTTCCATTATGGTCGCCATCCCCCGTTCCTTGGCGGCCTCGAACAATTTTTGGCAGGCGCTGTTGAATCCGTAAGCGACGCGCGCTTGCCCTAGCCCCTTTTGAATCACGAGCTCATTAAATCTGTCTCCCGCCCAAAGATAAGCAGCCGTAATTTCCGATTCCGTCGTTGCCGAACTTTGTCGCTGCGAGTACTCGATTCCAAATCTGTTGAAAGCGGTGATTTTTTCCGGGGGCAACCCTTGTGGAACGCGTCCGAGCAGTCGCTTTAGCACCGCTGGCTGCAAGGCGTGTGGCACCAACTGCAGCATTCGTGGCCATCCCTTGGCCGCGCTGAAGTCGGTATAGAGCCTGTCAAGAATTCCGGCAGCATGCAGGATCCGCGGCACGGCGTAATGCCTACGAGCCCCGATTTGTGCTATTGCTATACCCATGTTTCAAACCAATCGTTAGCGCTTCTCATAACATTACGACTATCTATCGGCTTATTCGATGACTTGACTCTCAATCGCATTGGCTTGGCTTCTCTCTCCTTTAACATCGAGTAGAACTACAGACTGGCACTCGGCAAAATCACTTTCGCACCCGCGAAGAATTCGGCAGGTTTGACGACTGTATTCATCCCCTCGGATTTGGCGGATTCCAGTCGCTTTACAAAACTACTCCATGTCAATAAACGCCATGCCAGATTAAAGTTTTTCCAAATACTATACCGGTCCCAGTGGCGAGAGGGCCGTTGGAGGCACTTGGGAATTTGACTGAGGAATGGCTCACACGTCTGAATGTCTATCTGTTCTCGAAGCCCTTTAAAATTGGAGACGAGCCAAAGCCATCTCAAGCGAAATGTAAAACCGACTTTCGGACGCTCGATAAACGATTCCGGCCAATCGCTTAGCTCCGCTTTCAATAGTCCTTTCATTCGATCGTTTACAAAGAGCTGTTCTGGAGTCAACGATCTCGCAAATGCCATGAGATCCCAATCCAACAACGGACATCGAATTTCTACGCCCTGCTCGGAAGAAGCCCGGTCCACTTTCGTTAGCATGTGCCCCAGTAGCTGCTCGCGAACGACCCAATTGCCCCAAGGACTCATCCAAGGAGGGAGCGGACTACCGTCCATTTGAGATCCTGTATGACCTTCACCAGGAAAAATCCAATCACTTTTCTTTCCATAGCCAAGAAACACCTCATCGCCTCCGTCGCCTGTCAACAAGATTCGACCGTGCTCTTTCGCGGCTTCTACCAGCTGTGCAAGCATTAGAAAGGAAACCATTCCAAGTGGTTCATCTTGCAATTCCATCGCCCACTTTACCTTTTGACCGATGTCTCCACTCGAAATCCGAACTTTCTCTAACGAGACACCGATCCGCTTCGCCGCCTGCTCGGCGTAGGCCTCGTCAGGCGACAATCTCAATCGACTTCCGAGGGTGATGGCGGCTCCTGTTCCGACTTCCAACATGAGCTTCGTAATGACAGTCGAATCGATCCCTCCGGACAACAGACTCACCGGTGATGGATTGTTGCATAGCCTTCGCCGCACGCTTTGGGCAAGCAATTCATGGCAATGTGCTTTGACTTCGCCTGGCTTCTGCAATCCTGCCGGGAAGACCTCGACGGGGCGACACGAATGACGCTGTTGAAGTTGGCCAGTCCAATCGAATTCAAGAATTTCACCAGGCAGCACCGGCTTGCAATCACGAAGGATCGAG
>JANPLJ010000836.1:0-2223 GCA_031426475.1 Pirellulaceae bacterium
GTTGGATATACCATTCTATCGTGGCTCCGCCGGAGCGTCGCCCCACTGCTCTCAACATCTTTTCAATTCCTTGGCAAGTGAAACGGGAGTGCGACGCTCCTGCGGAGCAACGTTGGAATCGCATACCCCATCCGAGTGTCATTTCCCGACGATGGCCTAGAGTTCCAACGCGCCTCTCGGCAGGAGCCTCGATCTCCCGTTTTTTCTGGCATTTAGAATTGCAAAGATGTTTAGCGCGGTGGCCTCGTCCTCCCGTTTCGTCCTGTCATTTCATTGACGGGAGAGTGGGGAAACCTGCCAGGCCGAAGGGTCGATTTGGATCAGTCGAATGTGTGCTTTGTCTAGAGTAGTCGATCAACGCGAGCTAGCGGCTTTCATCGTCTCCAAAAGATAGTCTTGAACCGTCGTGTGCTTTGCGTTGGGAACATCCGGATAGTAGAGTTCACAAGGCACGCCTGCGGCTTTGCATTGCTCCTGGAGCTTGACGCCAAAATTGGCCGTATGGGTCGGATCTTTTTGATCTTGACCCATCGCGGGAACAGCCGAATAGAAAAGATAGACCGGTGGATCGTCGGCCGTTACCAGCGCATACGGCGAATACTCGGCGATCCACGGCAGGATCGTGTCACGCTTGGCGAGAAACACGTCGAACTCGGATCGCTTCGTCGCAGGGTCGGCGGCAAATCCAAACGCATGCCCGCCGTATTTGCTATTCGGCGTCCACTCCTTCATCTGTTTTGGATCGAGTGTTGTTTGGGCACCGGTCACCGCTGCGCACCACAATCGCGTCGATTCGCGAGCGACGGGATCGCTGCTGGTGGGATCCGCGAGATCTGGATGAAAGGCAAGCCAAAGCGACGAACACGCGCCCGCCGAGCCACCGCGGGCACCGATCCGTTGCTTATCGATATTCCATTCGGCGGCTTTGCTGCGTACCAGTTGCAACGCACGAGCCGCATCATGCAGCGGCCCCTTTACCGGCGGTACTACTCCATCGGCTGTAGCTTCAGGAGTAAAACGGTACTCGACCGAAGCAACCGAGATCCCTTCTTTTAGCATCTTAGGCAACATCGCGGATAACCCGCTCATCCGCCCGCCCCCTTTCCAACCGCCACCATGAATAAAGAACAGCAGCGGTGTCGGTTTATCGGATTCAGCTTTCCAAAAATGGAGTACTTGTTTTGGATGCGGTCCGTAGGCCACGTCATAATTCGTTGGGTTCGGAAGCAATTGCTCGGCCAACGCGAGCTTGGCTTCCTTGGCATCGATTTCACGGACAAAGATATTGCGCCATCGAATCTCACCGCCATGCGTCTGCAACATAATCGGGCCTTTCGCAGGCAATGGCTGACTACGATCCCAATAGTTTTCCATCACGGCCCCTTCGACAACCAATCGCGTGTTAAGCGTCACCCAAGTGCGAGCTCCCACCTGTCGAATCTTCAGCGAATTCCATTCACCGAAATCCTTGTCCGCAACATGCATCGGATCGCGACCAAGTGTATTGGGGGTATTGTTGAAGAGACCGCCCGAGCCTTGATGCGGCTTGCGATCGGGCTTCTTCGGATCGAAACTCTGTGTTTTATCCCAGATCTGCACTTGCGGAGTACCACGAAGGTAGACACCGCTATCTGCTTTGGCGACTGTTTTGTATTCGATCATCAGTTCGATATCGCCGAACTCCTCTTCCGTAGTCGCGTAAGGCCCAAAACCGTAGTTGACGAGCTCGCCGGCCTCAACGCTCCAATGCTTTGAGAAATCTTCACGCTGTTGCTTCAGGTTCGCGTCTTTCTTCTCGCCAGTCAACTTCGCTGACCCATGTGGATTCCAGCCATACCAACCCGAAAGATCCTTGCCGTTGAAGAGAGCTCGAAAACCCTTCGGCGGTTTCGGTTCCGCAGCGCGGAGATCGACCAAGGAAAGCAAGAGAAACGTCAGGACCAAGAGCGAGGAGGGCATTTTCATCATGTTCTCGAGATGGGAGGTGGGATTGAACGAAGCGAGGCATTTCGAAGGCAATTATAGCACAAGTCGAACTCCACCTTGAACCCGCTTCACAGGCTATGCTTGGCTACTTTGAAACGCTGGAAGATTGGACGCTGGAAATGCTGTAACGGGGAAAGTGTTTGAAAGTTGCGATTTTTCCTATCCTCTATCCTTCATAATACTGGAACTCTCGTTCATGGGGTTTCAATGTTATCAGAAGCTCGTTAGTCATTGCGT
>JANPLJ010000837.1:0-1840 GCA_031426475.1 Pirellulaceae bacterium
CCAACGATCCGCAGGGCAAGCCTGCGGGATTCAAAGCCTAGGATCCGCAGGGCAAGCCTGCGGGATTCAAAGCTTAAGGCTCAAGTTCCAGCTGGCTCACGCTGAGAAGGCGGTTCACATAACCCGGCAAAAAGACCACCCAGGAGATGACTTTACAGATGTTTTTGCGATCCTCGACAGAGGACTAATTCAAACTGGCCGATCGCAATCGTTACGAACTGGACTTGCGGGTAGCAAAATGCTACCGTTGAAATGGAGGATAAAACGATGGGTCAGCCAGTCAAACTATCGGACGAACTAGTCGACGATGCGCGAACGGTCATTTCGTTCTCCCAGCGGAGTATCGCCGGCCATCCCGACTTGATCTGTCGCATCGAGGAAGATGGGAGAGAAACCGTTGGTCGTTTCGTTGGTCGTGAATTTAAGGTGGTCGAGGTTGACCGTTGAGCCTGCCCTATGATTTTCTCGACAGGCGTCCGATCGTCATTGCTTTGGCTGGTTCGAACGGTGCTGGTAAGTCGACTTTCTACGAAAGCTTTTTGGCAGACCAAGTCGGGGAGAAAGTAGACCAACTCGCAACCTACGCCACTCTCGGATACACCGTTGTTGTTATCTTCATTCAGATCGATAGTGCGGAAGAATCGATCAAACGCGTGGCCATGCGCGTGAGCCAAGGCGGTCACGATGTTCCTGATAAGAAACTCCTGAAAAGATTCGAGCGAACTTACAACGTGCCATTGAGCGTCTTCCTTACGTCATCGTTTACAGTAACGACGACCTTGCCCATCCTTACAAACTCGTTGAACTGTATGAGCATGGCAAAAGTACTTTGAATCGGAAGACGGAGATAATGGGATGGTAACGGAACCACTGATCTTTTCGGTTGGCACTCAAGTCGTGGTACAAAAGGACACCTATCACGCGAATCGTCGTGTAGCGCACGCTGCCGGCTCGGTTGGTGTCATTGTTCGGTCGCCACTCGACAGATCACATGCTTATCGTGTGAAATTTAACGACGGATTCGAAGCTGCTCTACATCACGATCAGCTGGAGCGTTTGTCTGAGTTCAAGTCTTTTGGATTTGGAGTATCCGTAGCGGATCATTTTAATGATCCAGCTGACAACTTCATAGTAAAGGGATCTTTAGCAGGATCCACTACCATAGAGACACTGACTGATCGGATCATCTACCGCTGTGTAATCGGATCACGCGCCTACGGTTTGGAAGATGATCAATCCGATACGGATCGTCGTGGCTTTTACTTGCCGCCGGCTCAACTGCACTGGTCGCTGTACGGAGTTCCCGAACAATTGGAGAACGAAGAGACGCAGGAGGCCTACTGGGAGATGCAAAAATTCATCGTTTTGGCTCTTAAGGCGAACCCGAACGTACTGGAGTGTCTCTATTCTCCAATCGTCGAGTTTGCGACGCCCTTGGCCGAAGAGTTACTGGCGATGCGCGAAGCGTTTTTGTCCAAACTGGTATTCCAGACCTACTCTGGGTATGTCGCTTCCCAATTCAAAAAAATGCAGACGGATATTCGAAATCAGGGACGAGTCAAGTGGAAGCACGTAATGCATCTCATTCGCCTTTTGATTTCAGGAATCGACGTGCTCCGCGAAGGCACGGTGACTGTGGAAGTCGGCGAGGTACGACCACAGTTGCTGGCGATCAAACGCGGCGAGGTTTCATTTGCAGAGGCTGACTCGTGGCGAAAGAGTCTTCAGGTCGACTTCGAACGAGCATTTCAGCAGACTGCGTTGCCGGATCGTCCTGACTATGAACGTGCCAACGCGTTCTTGATCCATGCTAGACAACTTGCGATACAGAAAGAATTAC
>JANPLJ010000838.1:0-2752 GCA_031426475.1 Pirellulaceae bacterium
GCGCATTCGGCTCCAATTCGGTGGTGTCGCGTTCCGTCAGGAAAATAGCGCTAACCATATTGGCGAACAACGCTCGTCGATGTGAAGGCGAACGACCAAGTACTCTACCGCGTTTACGGTGTCTCATGACAGCATTCCAGTCAATTCAAACAAACTAGCTATACAAAAAATGTTGAGGCCGTCTCTGCTTTGAAACGACTTCTCGAATGAAACTACCGCGCCGTTTGGCTGGAAGGCAATCGCATTCCCAAGTGCATGTTCATCGCAGTCAGCTTTTCGCGGACTTCGGTCAACGTCGTCTCGCCGAAATTGCGAACCTCTAATAATTGATCTTCGGTGCGAAGCACCAAGTCTCGAACGGTTCGAATTCCCTCAGCTTCCAAGCAGTTGTTGGCTCGAACAGAAAGCTTGAGGTCGTTGATCGTCATGTTCAAACGAGCTTCGAGTTGAGCTTCCGGTGAACCTGGTCCGCCACGCGACGTTGCGTAGACTTGTTTTCCGAGTTCGGCATACTGCACGAACGGATTCAAGTGCTTCCGCAAAATCTTGGTTGCTTCGACCAACGCCATCTCGGGGCCGACTGAGCCGTCTGTCCAAATCTCTACGATCAAACGATCGTAATTTGTCTTCTGTCCGACACGAGTTTCTTCGATTTCGTATCGAACGCGTGTTACCGGCGAGTAGACGGCGTCGACGGGAATGATTCCGATTTCGTGATCGCCGGTGCTGTGTTCGCTCGCGGGAACATAACCACGGCCGTTTTCCACAACCATTTCCATCATGAAGGGAACGTCCGACGTCAATGTCGCCAAAACGCAGTCCTTGTTGATGATCTCGACATCAGCATCCGTTTCGACGTCAGCACCCGTTATCGGTCCAGCCTTGCTTCGCTCGACTGTGATGACCCGCGTCGATTCGCTATGGTTCTTGACGACCAAGCACTTCACATTCAAAACGATATCGGTCACGTCTTCCAAGACGCCGGGGATCGACGAAAACTCGTGCTGAGCTCCGCGAATCTTGATTTGCGTTACAGCGCTACCTTCGAGACTCGATAGGAGAACTCGACGCAAGCTGTTCCCGATCGTCGCACCAAAACCACGCTCGAACGGTTCTGCAATAAATTTGCCGTAAGTCGCACTAAGCGTTGCGCGGTCGACATTTACGACACTAGGTAGTTCCAAGCCACGCCAACGGACATGCATCTGGGGTTTTCCTAAAAAAATGGATGTTCAAAACAAATGGACTATCGAAGCAAGAAGACGAGCCTAAACGCGTCGTTTCTTGCGGGGTCGACAACCATTATGCGGAATAGGGGTCACGTCTTGGATCAGCTTGACGGTAATGCCGGCCGACTGAAGCGCTGTAATCGCGCTTTCACGACCCGATCCTGGGCCTTTGACTCGCACTTCAATTTCCTTGACCCCATACTTGGCAGCCTTTTCAGCAGCCTGCTGGGCAGCAACCTGACCAGCGAACGGAGTACTCTTGCGGCTTCCCTTGAATCCGCACGTTCCACCGCTGGCCCAACAAAGGGTATCGCCACGCATATCGGTGATCGTAACCGTTGTGTTATTGAAGGTCGACTTGATAAACGCGATGCCGGACGTCACATTGCGTCGAACCTTTCGACGCTTGTTGGCCGCATTGCTCGCGTTGTTATTGCTTGCTTGTCCACTGGCCTTGGCCACAGTACTTGCCTCTCAAAAAATTCGATTCGATAACTTGCCGAGTGATAAAATGAGACGTCAGTCGATAAAGACTGCGCCAAAATTCGAAGAATCCACGGTTACAAACGGAAACCTGACACAGCAGGACCAATGGAACCAGGACTACTTCATGTCCTTAACGCCCTTCTTGCCAGCAACCGTCTTACGAGGACCCTTCCGGGTCCGTGCGTTGGTACGGGTTCGCTGACCACGAACAGGCAAACCAGCTCGATGTCGCATGCCGCGATAGCATTTGATTTCACGAAGCCGATGGATGTTTTGACCAATTTGTCTACGGAGCGGTCCTTCGACGGTGTAGTCGCGCTCGGCAAGCGATGCCAACCGACTCAGCTCGTCTTCGTCTAAATCACGGGCCTTCTTGGTCGGATCGATCTGCGTCTTGACGCAAAGCTCACGAGCCACATACGGACCGATACCGTACAGATAAGTCAACGAGATGACGATCTGTTTGTCATTCGGAATGTCGACGCCTAGCAAACGCGGCATGTAGCCGTCTCCTCAGTTCAGAACTTCTTTATCAGAAAGGGCTTACGGCAATTCCACGACTGCACAAAGCACTATTTCCAGCATGCAAGCCCCGTAGTGTATCCGTGCGCTTCCCGCCAAGCAAGGCTTGTTCCGTTCATGGAGATTTTTATTTTTTCCTTTTGGCTAGGTATTTTACCGAATGCGCCGGGGGCATTCAGGTCTGCTTTCGATTCTGATTGCCAAACGCTTTACCACTCAGACAAGCTGGAATGGCGTGGACTTAAGTAGCGGAACGGCGCAAGCCGTCCGGTGAAGTGCGACAAAACTCTGAGGAACCGGACGGCTCGCGCCGTTCCGCTTACAAGTGCATTCCTTAAGTCCACGCCATTCCAGACAAGCGGAGTGGCGTCAACAAACTTGATTTGGGACAGTAGGCCTCGTCCCCCGCAATGTTCCCGGTTTCGCGGACGAGACGTCCGCGGCCCCAGTCGAGGCAAGAACCTGCTGTTTTTTTGACTTTGACGATGTGCGATCGCTATGTCAAAACTAAGCGG
>JANPLJ010000839.1:0-23373 GCA_031426475.1 Pirellulaceae bacterium
TACAGGAATGGATTCGAACACAGGAGTGCGTGGCAGAATTGCATCATCCGCTTGTCCGACGGTTGGCTACTCTCAAGAAATGCGACTCCGCTTTGAATTTCTTCCGGGTTCGGCTGACAACCAAATGCGCAAAGCCACGCAAATCGGACCTGCGACTGCAAGTCGTCGGTAGGGAGTGCGTTCTTGATGCGGGCTGCAAACGCCTCGGCATTCGCTGCGACGAATTCGTTGTTCATCAACAAGAGCGATTGAGGTGCGACCGTCGAACATGCTCGTTGTCCGCAATTGGGGAACATGACAGGATTGTCGAATGGCTCTAAAACTCCTAACGGCATGGTTCGGCGAACTTGGACATAGATACTCCTTCGAACAGCTTCTTCGCCCATGTCCACCAATTTTCCTTTGGGTCTTCCAGCCGTATCACGATTGTCGATACCGATGACAATTTGACCAACTTCGTCCGGAGTCACTGGAATCGGAACGCCGAAACGTTTGAACGAGAGCCCGTCACACGTCTGCAAAATGGCATCGCGAACGACCTCTGCTTCCAAGCGTCGGATGGACATTCGACCGATGAAGACATTGTCTGGATCGATCGCATCCAATTCGCTGCGGCGCGTCGACGATTGCCGATAGGCTGACGAAGTTAAAATCAACCGATGGAGTTCTTTCAAGCTCCAATCTTTTCGCATGAACTCGTCAGCCAACCAGTCGAGCAGTTCGGGATGCGATGGTTTGTCACCCAACAATCCAAAATCGGTTACGGACGGAACGATGCCTCGTCCAAAGTGATGCATCCAGAATCGATTGACCAAAACCCTTGCTACCAATGGATGTTTACCATCGGTCAAGTATCTTGCATAGGACAATCGTCGCTCCGTCGTCGACTTGCCGTCGTCGATCGATTTGACTGGATTCGTGTTTCGAGCAAGCACAGATAGCTCACCTGGATCGACGCTGTTCCGGGGGGCATTCTGATCACCTCGATAAAAGACAAAGGTTTCCGGAGGTTTTTTCTGTGTCAGGAGTGGCTCGGTAATGCAATCAACGTAGTCTTCCGGTGGTCTCTTTTTCTTGATGGCATCCGTTGCCTCATCCCACTTCTTGTTGAATCCTTTGAGTCGATCGGGCAGGTAGAGGTAGACTGTCAAACGATTGACGTTGAGGAAGGGATACTCCTTGACCAACTGCTTTTGTTCAGGGGTACGATCTTTTTCAGCGACCTCGCGAACCTGCCGAGCATCGGATTGAATTTCGGAAGGAAGTTTTTCCAGTTCGCTGTTGAAAGTAGCTTGGACGAGCTCATCCAAAGCAGCGTTTCGCTGTTCCGTAATCTCGTTGAGTTCTTTTTCGACGGCGGTCGATTTCTTGCGAACTGTGCTAGTCCACAGAGATATCAGCCGCTTGTCGGGCGTCTTCCAAGCTTTCCAATCATACGCAGGTTCGAAGATCGCTCGAAATCGAAAGTAGTCGTTATGGGAAATCGGATCGTACCGATGCGAATGACATTGGGCGCAACCGACCGTTAAGCCGAGCAACGACGAGCTGACAACTTTGATTGTTTCGGCGATAACATCGTTACTCGCGACCGCCACATCGACACCGCTATCAGCTGTTCCATCTGGAATCATCCGGAGAAAGCCAGTCGCAATGAGCGCTTCAATCTTTTCCTCGGATAGATTTACCAGCGGCTGGCCAGCGAGCTCATCGCCCGCAAGCTGCTCGACGATCATTTCGTCCCAAGGCTTGTCTTTGTTGAAGCTTTGAATGACATAGTCACGGTACTTCCAAGCCCATTTGCGGACATTATCTTTTTCGGTATAGCCATGGCTGTCCGCGTATCCGACCACGTCCAGCCAATGTCTACCCCATCGCTCACCATAAGCGGGTGTCGCTAGTAATCGATCGACGGACCTTTCATACCAGTCTTCGCTTGCATCCGAAAAAACGGCGACCAGTTCCTCTGGATCGGGTGGCAAGCCGGTTAGATCGAATGACAGCCTTCGAAGCAGAGTCGCACGATTTGCCTCGTCGCCGAATCGCAGACCTTGGGATTCCAGTTTCGCTAGTAAGAATGCGTCGATCGGTGTTCGAACCTGCATCGAGTTCGCTACGGTCGGGACCGAAGGCCGACGGATCTCTTGGAAAGACCAATGCAGTCGATCACTTTCCAGAATCACGTCGCCAGCAGCGAGACTCTCAGGTTCAGGGTTTTCTGTCTTTGCCCCTTGGTCGATCCAAGCTGCGATCGTCTGCATCTGTTCGACCGGGACCTTCTTGTCACCGGGGGGCATTTCGTGCGCCGCGATTCGCTGATACAGAAGGCTCTTTTGATGATCGCCTGGTTCGACTGCAGATCCAGACTCTCCACCACGCGTCAAGTACTTAGCGAGCCTCGCATCAAACCCACCCTCCAGTTTGGGTTCTTCGCCATGGCAATGCCAACAATGCTGCTTCAGGATCGGACGAACCGTTCGCTCGAAAAGAATGGGCTCCGCCGCAAGCACGCTTGCGGTAGATAAAGACAAAATGCCGATGGCGATTGCAAACTTCATGCAAAGCACCGCAATGGAAGGGTAGGGTAAAGGTAGGTCAACGACGGGGGGGAGGTTGATGGATCGTGGTGATCTAGCACTAGATGATAACCGAAAGACAACGTGAACGCCAATCTCGGTCTCGGTTGCCAAACGTCGCCACCACCGAGCAAGGCGTGCGTGAGGTGGCTATTGAGGGGCTGGTTGCCAAATGTGCCACCATCCGCACAAGGCGGATGGCATGCGAGGATAGGCGAATTCAAGGAACATGGCATGCGATGCTTTCCACTTGGCAACGGCCCGCTTGCCCAAGTGGAAGCGAATTTGGCAACAAGGATGAGAAAGGAGAGAGAGAGAAAAGGACAGGCATTGCGAGACAGGCTCAAAAAGATCGCGAGAATCGCGGCGGTGAGTGTCGTTATCCCGTGATCAATATGACCTATGGTTCCGACGTTGACGTGAATTTTCGTCATGAATCTATCTCCTCGGCTGCGACAAGCAACCTTTGAGGTCTGTGAATTCTCCGCTCAATCGCGAGTGCGATCTTTTCTCCACGACGAGTAAAACCAGAGCTTCCCATTCACGAATGCCACTAGGCGAACTGCAAGACACAGATCCCGCGAATGGGTTCACGAAAGTAACTCGAAATTCAATTCGACCGATGCTTTGCCAATCGTCGAATGTGCGTTTTCGAGCGAGAAATCCGCGACGGGTGCCTTTATTGGAGGGCGATCGTTTTGCTAATCGCCTTAGCTTAGAATTCCCTCGACGACTTTTCCATGAACATCGGTCAACCGATAGCGTCGACCTTGGAATTTGTATGTGAGTCGTTCGTGGTCAATGCCGAGCAAGTGCAAAATGGTTGCGTGCAGGTCGTGGATGTGTAGCCCATTTTCCGCGACGTTGTATCCAAGCTCGTCTGTCGAACCGTATATCGAGCCCGCTTTCACTCCGCCACCCGCCATCCACATACTGAAGCATCGAGGGTGATGATCACGGCCAAAATTATCCTTGATTTTACCTTGGCAATAGTTCGTTCGTCCAAATTCACCACCCCAGACAACCAACGTATCCTCCAAAAGCCCACAACGCTTGAGGTCCGCAACCAAGGCTGCGGCGGCTTGATCTGTTTCTTTGCAGAGCTTCGGCAGTGCCCCCGGCAATCCGCCATGGTGGTCCCAGTCTTGGTGGTAAAGCTGAATGAAACGAACACCGCGTTCGGCTAGCCGTCGTGCCTGTAAGCAATTGGCGGCGAAGGTTCCTGGCTTGCTTACGTCTGGACCGTAGCTATCGAGTACTTCTTGTGTTTCTTGGGAAATGTCCGTTGCTTCAGGAACACTGGTTTGCATCCTAAAAGCCATTTCATAGTGGTCCATGCGATTTTGAATCTCGACGTCGGGAATCGAAGTCAACTGGTGCTCGTGCAACTCTTTCAGTCGATCGAGCATCATTCGTCGACTTTCGACATCCACACCTTCTGGGTTTCCTAAGTACAGCACAGGATCTTTGGAAGCCAGAAACTGCACTACTTGATGGAGATTTGGCAAGAAACCGCTTCCCCAAAGATGTGAGCCAAGCGGCTGTCCCGATTTGTCTTTGGTGATCAAAACCACAAACGATGGAAGGTCTGCATTTTCTTGGCCAAGCCCATAACTCAACCAAGTTCCCATACTCGGTCGCCCAGCGATCTGCGATCCCGTTTGCAGAAACGTAACGCCCGGTCCATGATTGATCGCCTCGGTATACATGGACTGGATGATGCAAAGATCGTCTGCGATGGTTGCCGTGTGTGGAAGCAGTTCGCTAAACCAGGCACCCGACGAGCCGTGCCGTTCGAACTTGAATGGCGAGCCAACCAACGGAATCGACGACTGATTACCAGACATTCCGGTCAATCGCTGGCCACCTCGGACCGAATCAGGCAACTGTTGACCATGTAACTCATTCAGTTTCGGTTTATAGTCGAGCAAGTCTAGCTGCGACGGACCACCGGACATGAACAAGTAGATAATCCGCTTTGCTTTTGGGGCAAAATGCGGCTTGCCTAACACACCATGATCGACCGTTGAAGCGACCGCCTCGCTAGACAATAAATCCGTCAGCGCGATTCCTCCAAGCCCAACCCCGCACTGGCTGAGCCACTGTCGGCGATATCGTTGATCAGTCAAAATAGTCATAGTTCACTCATTCGCTTGTTTTTTCGAACGTACTCATCGTCAATTTAGCGTTTGACAACACAGACGTCGTGATTCAGCAGCACTTGTGCGAGTACCGTCGCGGCTGCTGCTTGGGCTATCGGAATCGAACTTTCTCGCGTTGAATTGCCAATCTTTAAGAGTTCCTCGGCTTCCGAGGTATGATTTTCGAAATGTACCAATTGCTCTTGATGCAATCGCGTCATGATGTCGACTTCGGTTGAATCTGGCATTCGGCTTAGGCATCGTAAGAAGCCTTGCTCGATCATCTTCGTAAGATCACCTTTCGAATCGAGATAAAGCGATTCTCCTAAAACACGTGCAGCTTCGACGTATTGCACGCCATTCAACAATATGAGGGCTTGAAGCGGCGAATCTGTTCGTTCGCGTTTCGCGGTGCAGACGGCGCGGCGAGGCGCGTCGAAAGCGATCATCGCCGGCGGCGGCCCAGTCCTTCGCCAATTCGTATAGAGGCTTCTGCGATAGACACCGCCGTCCTTGCTCGGTTTCTCCGGCTTAAACGCTTCGCTCATTTCGTATGGAAAGACGGGGGCACCTCCGATTTGCTGTTTCAATAATCCAGCTGCTGCCAACGCGTTATCGCGAATCATCTCGGCTGGCAATCGAAAGCGTGGGCCTCGAGCAAGCCATTCGTTGTCAGGGTCATCCGCCATCGTCCTCTCGTCTGCAATACTTCGTTGACGATACGTATCGCTCATCACAATTGTCTTCACAAGCCTTTTCATATTCCATCCACTATCGATCAAGGACCGTGCCAACCGATCAAGGATATCCTGATAAAGGGGGCGACTCCCTTGACTTCCAAAGTCCTCGGAGGTTCGCACCAGGCCGCGTCCAAAAAGACTCTGCCAAACTCGATTCACAGCAACTCTCGATGTCAACGGATGCCGCTCGTCGAGCAACCACTGAGCGAGCCCCAATCGATTGCGGGGAGCTTGCTCCGGAAAAGGGAGCAATACTGCGGGCGTTCCTGGTTCCACTTCCTCTCCTCGCTGAGCATAGTCGCCACGAGTCAGGATGAATGCCTTTTTCGGGGAAGGCAACTCTCGCATCACCATCATTTCGCTCAAGCTATCAGCAATTTGGTTCAATGCATCATGAGCGGCTTGTCGATCTTTTAAATATTGAATCCACTGGGCATCTACCGTAGCAAGGTAGTATGCGAACAAGCATTCGTTATCACTTCGTTGATGGCTCGCGCTCGACTCACGACTTTGCTCCTCTGGTATCTTGCTGAGCCAACTCGCTTCCAACGCCGTTAGCTGGCGATCAAAGACACGAAAGTCATCGACGGTTCCACCTTTGAAGCCTCGATCGCGAAATCGTTCACCGATCGCAATGTTATCTCCGCCGCCGCCCGTGATTTCCTTCGTAAGATTATCTTTGATGATTTCGATCGCTACTTGACGGCCATTGACAAACATCGCAAGTCCGGCAGCACGACTGGTCCCGTCCGACGTTACGACGATGTGCGTCCACTGATCGATCGGAAGCGACTCCTTGGCTGCGATGGATATCGCATTGCCAGGCCAAAAATGAATAAGCGACCATCTTAATCTTCCGTTCTCAATCAAAAGCTCATAACCACGACTCGCCGCATCGGTCCATGCACGCGACCGATGAAAAATGACGGCTCGATCTTTCACATCGGGAGTCTTGATCCAAAGCGAAACAGTAAAAGGCTCTTGTCGCTTGAAATTGCCAATCGACAAATCGACTGAATCGTCACCGGTGAATTCGATGGCATTGCCGTCTATCCCTGGAACCAACTTGTTTTCGCCGGTTAGCTTGGCGGGCTCCGCGGGATCGATCAAGTTCTCTAGTTTATCTTCTTTAAGCACATCGAAGCGGAATCTTGCTATCTCACCCGGAATCGTTTTCGATTTAAGAAATGTTGATTGAGGAGATTTTTCATTCGCCCCAGAGACAGATTCGCTTTCCTGTTGCGATCGCATCCATTGATCGAAAGCCTCTCTCCGCGAATTCCGCAACGATATCGACTTTCCTTCGATCTCCTCGACGGCCTCGCGTAGACTCGCAAGACGCTGCTTCGAGGATGTATCTGTCAATAGTAGCGTCGGAGTGGGGGGGGACGTCGTAAAGAAGGAATACAGACCTGCTTCGTCGATATTTTGAAACATCGCGAATAATTGATAGTATTCGCGATGTGTCAACGGATCGAACTTATGATCGTGACAACGGCAGCATTCGAAAGTAAGCCCCAGAAAGGTAGTCGCGAATGTCTGCACTCGGTCAGCGACGTATTCGACTCGGTACTCTTCTTCGATACTTCCCCCTTCGGACTCTTGCTGATGAAGTCGATTGAAGGCTGTCGCAAGAATTTGATCGTCCGTTGGGTTTGGGAGAAGATCTCCGGCAACTTGCCACTGAATAAACTGGTCAAAAGGTAAGTTGTCGTTGAAAGCGCGAATAACCCAATCTCGCCACGGCCATGTCTCTCGCGGGCGATCGACTTGGAAACCATAACTATCGGCATACCGAGCTGCATCGAGCCAATCGACGGCCATTCGCTCGCCATACTGCTTGGAAGCTAGCAAGCGATCGACGATTTTTTCGTAAGCGTCCGGCGAAGCGTCTTTTACAAAGTCGGTAATTTCTGATGGCGAAGGCGGTAATCCCGTCAAATCGAAACTCAGTCGACGAATCAACGTCCATCGATCCGCCTCAGGCTGTAAGTCAAGTATGCGTCGCTTCAATTCACTGCGAACTGGATCGTCGATGGCAAAATCGGGAAAATTCTGCGAATTCTTGATCGAGTTAGACACTTTTTCTAATTCGATGAACGACCAATGTTTTTCGTACTCGGCGTCCTGTGTAATCCAGTTCCGGAGCGTTTCAATCTCCTTTTCGGTAAGCGGTTCCAACTTTGAACTAGCCGGTGGCATGCGTTCGTCGACATCGGAACAAATGATTCGGCGAATGATTTCACTCTCGTCGGGCTTGCCAGGCACGATGGCGCCCGATTCGATCGCTGCTTCTCGAGCATCCAGTCGCAAATCTGCTTCTCGTTTTTGCCCGTCCGGTCCATGGCAATGAAAGCATTTATCCGACAAAATCGGCCGAACATCGCGATTGAATTGAACACGATCGTTCGCGAAAGTAGCAGTCACGATCAGAAGCAACGCTGATAGGGAAATGCAAAAACGATATCGATTCAAAAAAACCTATCTCTCGGTACAAAGTGACCTTGATTCGGAAATGACCAGGCAGATTAGCTGAGCAATCGTCAACTATATCTCCTGTACTCGGCATCCGGTAAGTTCAACCCGCCGGCGCGAAACAACGTGTCATTATCAACTTCATCTTACATAGCGTCTAGTAAATTCACAGCACCGCATTGTATCTTTGCCGCACGCGGGCGTTCAGCGAGATATCCCGGAAGCTGTTATTATCATCCTCTCAGCTGCGATCGAAGATCTCGATGCAGAGTAGAAATCTGAAGCGACAAGGAGCAATCGAGGATTCATGGTCACGAGTAACATTCAGCGCATCGGCGTCACACGTCGTTGGTCCGACGTCGTCATTCACCAAGGCACAGCGTACTTTGTCGAAGTTCCGGACGACGCAACAGGCGATGCGAAATCGCAGATCGAGCAAGTCTTGCGACAAATCGACGAACGGCTGCAGTCGTTCGACAGCGACATGACACGGCTTTTGCAAGTCACGGTTTACTTGCCGTATCCCGAAGACTTTTCTCTATTCAATCAACTCTGGGACGCATGGATCCCCGAAGGACACGCACCGTCGCGAGCCTGCATCCATGCCGCGCTCGCCGCACCTGGCTACCGCGTCGAATTGGTGATCGTCGCCGCCATTCGGTGACGCTCGTTCCCAGGCCGGAGCCGGCCGGAGCCTGGGAACCAGTTGCTGGCGATCAGCGAGAAGTGTCGAAAATATCAATACAAAGCGACTCAGTTGGATCTCGGTGTCAATTGCAAGAGCATACCAGGAAGAAAGACTTCCGTTAGATCATCCAACTTTCGGTCGTCGAGGACCTTAAAGTCATATCCGAGTTCGGCGGATAGTTTTTCAAGCAGGCGGATCGCGGTCTTACAACCGTATGCGAGATAGAGCTCGCCTTTAGGAGTCAAGTGTGCTCGAGCGTCGATGAGAAGCGAATTCAGCAGGTCGAAATTAGGGTCGTAAAGTGCATATTGGTCGATACTTTTCGGATTGCCTTCTTCCCATGGTGGATTCGAAATGATCAGGTCAAATCGTTCGTCGGATTTCATCACGGCAAAGGCTTTCGCATTCTTGGTATCAACGAGACGAACATGGAGTTTTGCACTCAATCCCAACCGCTCTGCGTTCACGCGAGCGCACTCGACTGCGTTGGGGTTGACATCTGTCGCGACAACGTGGTATGCACCTGCTTGAACGCAACACAAAGACACCAAACCACTTCCCGTTCCGATTTCGAGTATTTTTTTGCCGCGTACGAGCGGAGTTTCGCGAATCAGTTTTCGGAGGCTGGTAGTATCCAAAGGTTCCCAAAACACGGTAGGTAGAATCACCAGTCGTTGATCGAAATCCTCGATTGCTTCTGTGCGACCATCTAAAGACGCAAATATCTGTGGCTGCGTTTCTTGAGATGACGTAGGTGGCTTGGGGGCTTCTTTCTTGAGCCAAAGCCATCCGACGACGCTTGCCAAAGCGAACACTAGCAATGTAGACCGGGATCGACGATAGGCTTCGTTGGCACTTGATATCATAGAATTCTCGAATGTTCGTGGATCGAAACGCACCTCGCGCATGTCGCCAAATGTCATTCGCTCAATCCCGATTTTGCCTGACCGATTGCTTTGCCGATAGCGAACAGATGCGTTTCACCGCGAATAAAGATCTGACCTTGAGAAATCGCAGGCGATGCAAAGCTACTTTCACCCAGTTTGTTTGTCGCAACAATGTTGAGTGTTTGATCTGGCTTGATAATTCGAACATCACCATCATCCGACGTGCAGTATACGAGTCCGTTCGCGGTAACCAGGGACGCGCTATAGTGTCCACCAAGTCGATCGTGCCAAAGGCGGGTTCCGCTCTTAGTTTCGAAGCAGTTTACGGTTCCTCGGTCGTCGGCAACAAACAAGAAATCACCGGCAAGCACTGGCGAAGGCACATAACACTTGGCTTCGGTACTGCTCCATGCAACATGCGAATTTGTCACGTCACCTTGTCCGTCGGGTCGAATCGCCATGACGAAGTGATCTGGAAAGCCTGCTGAAAGGTAAAACTTCTCACCATCGAACACCATCGACGCTACGAACTGTTCGGTAGGCCCACTTACCATCCAGTGCTGTCGGCCGGTCATGGGGTCAAGACTCACCACTTGTTTGCTCCCCGACAGGACCATTTGTGTCTTGCCGGCGATGTCGCGGATGATCGGGGTGCAATAGCTGCGAGTCTGCTCGGTGCGAGGAAACTTCCAAACGACCTCACCGGTCTTGCGATCGAGCGCGATAATGTTGGAGTCGCCGTCATGATCGCCGTTGACGATCAATAGATTCTGATAAATAACCGGAGAGCTACAAAAGCCATGAGCGCTGCTAAACGGACTAGGTCGCGTTATCCATCGCTGGTTGCCGTCCATGCCATACGCGGCAACAACCATATTTCCAGGAGTCAACATACGAGGCGCGCCGACGTTTTTTGCGGGTGCTTCTGTGCCATCGGTTTCGAGAAACGCAACGTAGACCGTCTCGCCGTCGGTCACAGGAGTCCCCGAAGCAAAGCTGTTCAGCTTATGCTTCGTCTCAAGAAATGACTTGATCACAGTCGCTTGCCAAAGCGTGTGCCCGTCACGGCGATCGAAACAGACCAGGACGCGCTCGTTCGTCGCGTCGATGCATGTTGCGACAAAGATGCGATCGTCCCATACGATTGGCGAAGAATGTCCGCTGCCCGGTACGGCAACTTTCCAAGCAATACCATCGTTGGTCGAAGCATCCCACGCGGTCGGAATGTTTCTTTCCATCGAAGTTCCATCCCCTTGCGGTCCGCGCCAACCGGGCCAATTCTCCGCTCGGACTGAAGCCACGTCGATTAGTGCGTGGAATAGCAAGCCGGCGATCCAAAGAAACAACGCGAAACGCGATAACAACACCATGAAAACAGCTCTCGTGTTAGGGAATCATTTGGGGAACCAAGTAAGCCTGGGCTGCGACCAGCAGTCCGACGAGGACCGCTAATGCGATGCTGTGGAAAAAGACGTATCTGAGGATAACACCTTCCTGACCATGCTGGCCTGTTGCAATTCCTGCGACGACGATCGACTGGGCATCAATCATCTTTCCCATCACACCGCCCGAGCTATTGGAAGCTGCGGCAAGGACAGGGGAGATTCCGAGACGCTCTGCCGTTATCTGTTGCAGGTTACCAAAGAGGACGTTGGAGGATGTATCGCTGCCGGTCAGTGCCACTCCAAGCCATCCAAGCAAGGGCGAGAAAAACGGAAAGAGGAATCCCGTGCTGGCGAAGGCCAATCCCATCGAGGCATCCAGCCCACCAAAGCGCGTCGTATAACCTAAGGCCAACATGGCGGCGATCGTGACCAATGAAACGAACGTGCGTTGCAACGTCGATAAGAAAATGCTCGCTAGTCGCAACGGCGCAACCCCCAGTAAGCCTCCCGTAACCAATCCCGCCAACAACAATGCCGTTCCGGTAGCGGAGAGCCAATTCACTTCATAGATGGCCTTTTCTGGCGTCGGCTTGGCAACGACCGGTTGATCGCGTACCACGTTCAAGTGCAAAGTCGGCACGACGACTTCAAAGCGAGTCCATTCGTTCAATTGGCTTTTGACTGCAGGAAGTCCCCATACGAAAACCAAGACCGAAACAATCATCCACGGTAGCCAAGCCACGAAGGTTTCTCTTCCAGTCGGAGCGATCTCTAAACTCGTGGGGGACTCCTCTGTAAACCGCCAAATCGTTTTCGGACGCCAGAATCGAAGCAGCAAGACCAACGCAACAATAGAAACGATGGCGCTGATGACATCGACCAGCCAAGGTCCGTGATAGTTACTTACCAGAAACTGCATCACGGCAAAACTGAAACCGGCAGTGAAACAAGCAGGCCAGACTTCCAGCATGCTTCGCCAACCTGTCATTGCCCATATTAGCCAAAACGGAATGATGACCGAAAAAAGTGGTAACTGCCGGCCAACCATCATGCTCAGCGAATCTAACGGCAACTCGGTTACTCGCGCTAAGACAATCAACGGGGTCCCTAGTGCTCCGAAGGCGACTGGAGCCGTATTACCGATCAGGGCCAGCCCAGCGGCCTGCAACGGCTTGAATCCGAGGCCGATCAGCATCGCTGCTGAAATCGCAACGGGCGTTCCGAAGCCAGCGGCTCCTTCGATGAAGGCACCGAAACTAAACGCAATCAGCAATACTTGAATTCGGCGATCATCCGAGAGAGTCGCAATCGATCGTTTAAGGACTTCGAACTGGCCAGTACTGACAGAAATATCATAGACGAAGATCGCGGCAAGAACGATCCATCCAATCGGAAACAATCCATACGCGGCTCCATTGAATGCCGCAGCAAATGCAAGTGCAACCGGCATGTGATATAAACCGATCGCAACGATCATCGAAACGGCCAATCCTGCAAGCGCGGCCCAATGAGCCTGAACGTGTAAAAGAGCCAGTAGTCCCAAGAGGACAAATATTGGCAGTGCTGCCAAGAAAGCGGAAACATAAATGTTGCCGCAAGGGTCGTATTGTTGAATCCACGGGGTCATTCGTAAATTAAATCCACTTCTTTCTCTGTGTTGCTAAACTCATTGGCATCTCTACTCGTTCAATGCTCCTTCATTTTCCCTTCAGGTTTTGATGTTAAACTGGTTCATCCTCGCCGATCAAATCCAAAATCTGATGATTTTTCGTTCGTGCAAAAGACGGGGATGAAAACACTTCGTTCAGGAATCATCTTCAGGAATCGCTGAAAATGTCAAGTCTTTCATTGCGCATCGTTGTTGCCGTCGTATTGTTGAGTGTTTGCGCTAGCTGGCCTGTCTTCGACCGATCTGTCGGCCGGAGAGGAGCTTCCGAATCGACTGTCTCAGCGAACGATAGTATAGCGATTGCAGAACTCGTGCACATCGGCGGCAAATGGTACATGAAGGATGGCTCCAAACGACAGTATTTTTACCAAGATGGAGATCGGCATGTCGACTTGTTTTCGTACCACATGAAGGATTCGAACAAGGACGGGATCGATGAAATTCGCGTGAGCCACGATTCGCAGTGCATTATTATCGACAGCCAAGGGTACCCAAACCATCCGACCGCTGTTTTTCCGAACTCGGGAAATCCAAATTCGATCCGAGCACAGTCATTTCATTTTCGCCTACCTTTAGAGCCAAAAATGGCTGAATCGATCACGCGCTTGCCAATGGCATCGATTGGAGTGGCGCTGAACGGCGTCGTCTTTTTCAATCCTTTTGAAATGGCGGGGATGAATGCAGTCGAAGGATACTCGGAGGTTTGGTTGGATTCGTGCTGTGGTCATCCTCAGCAAACAGGTGTGTACCACTATCATAAGTACCCAAGCTGCGTGAAGTCGCCGTTTTCCGACGACGGCAAGCAACACTCGCCCATCATCGGCTTCGCTTTCGATGGGTTTCCAGTGTACGGGCCGTATGAAGAAGCCGAGGTTATGGCGAAAGATCTCAAGGGGGAACGTGCGCTGGATGTCTGCAACGGACACAGCGACGCTCAACGTGGGTACCATTACCACGTTACACCCAAACGCTTTCCGTACATCATCGGCGGATATGCTGGAGTCGTTGAACCTTCCAACAATCGTGGTTTGCGACGTGCCGGAACGGGAGCTCTCGTCGATAACACTCAGCCTGGGACGCGAATGGATCAAGTCATCGAGTCGGTTCTGCCAGGAACGGTATCGAGAGGCGATACGCACTCGATTCGATTTGAGCTGAAGCCCGAAAACGCACGTCGGCGATTGCCTGTCGAGAAACCGTCCTGGGTTCAAATCGGCCCGTTTGAAGCGTCGAAAATCGAACGCAATGGGAATGTGGTTACTGCCGATTTCCGCATTCCATCGGATGCGACAGTTGGCGTCTTGCTAGATTGTCACATCGAATTTGGGAACGGTACTCACCCAATCGCAATCAAGAAGAATGACGTATTGCGTGTGATTGAATCGAAGGACTAACACTGTACAAGGTTCGCATTGCTCGCCCATACTCTCTATGGCGAGGTGACGACGATCGGTGAAACAACCGTGTTCGAATTCGAATCATTGGCAATGACTGCCGCGACTCCTGCAAGTCCCGCAAGACCGCTCAGGCCGCCGCCGCCCCCGAGTCCACCGCCGCCACCACCACTGCTTCCGCCGCCGAATCCGCCACCGCCGCCGAACCCGCCTCCAAACCCACCATTCATTCCAGGTTGCATTGCAACAGGCTCTATTTGTCCAGCTGAATCGGTAGCACCTTGCTTGAACCCTTCGCGAACGCGATCGACCACTTTAGGAACCAACTTCGGTGGCACCAAGAACACGTACAGTTTTTCCGAAGGGTTTGACTCAACGAATGAAACAGGCAAGCCTCGAACGGACTCACCGCTGTCTACCTTGGGTGGAAGGATATCAAAAGCGAACGCGGAATAGCCCGCAGGACCAGCGGCAACGACACCGTGAATTCCGGTCTCAAGGCCATTCACTGTAAAACTTCCATCGGCTGGAAGCGAATCCGTTCGAGCAACGACTTGGTTGTTGCGATAGAACGTTAGCTTCGCATACCGGAGATTTTCAGCAAGTTCCCTGTCCGCCACTATGACTCGCCCCAACAATTCGCCATCAGTTTGTAGGCGAACTCGGTAGAGGTTCAATCCCTGTAGGCTGTAATCTCCTAATCCGTAGAACGAAGCCCCTGCAACACCACTCGGGATAATGTCACTATTGATGGAAGCGAGCATCTCTTTTTGATTCGTTTCCATGATCGGCAGGCGAAGTCGATTAGAAACAATCCCCTTTTCTTGTGCGACCTTTTCGCTGACGGTCATCAAAGGAATCACGCCGTGCGAGTTCTTGTCGGCGACAACGACTGCGTGCAGCTCGTCGGGTTTTACACCGGTGAATTCAGCAATACCTTGGGCATTCGTCGTTGCTGTTTTTTCTATTCCACTTGAATCAAGCAACCGTACCAGGAGATTTGAGGTTGGTCGCTTGGCGTCAATCATTCCGAGCGACTCGAGAGCCACTTGTAATTTGTTGCCTTCCACGCGAACGAGAAAATCTTCTGGAAGCTCAACATCCTTGCTTTGAGCTAGAACAAACGAAGCCTTCTTTTCATTTTGTGTTAAGTCAGCTCGTGCGGAAAGCGAAAAGCTGGCGATGAAACCAGCGACACAAGCGATGAAACTGGAGGTCCTCCCGGTCAGCAGAGAAACGCGTGAACGCGACTTCGCTGCTGGGGCCGCATGGCGAGTGAAAATCGAAATCATTCTCATGATTACCTCAAGCAATTTCTTCAATTTGAATTACGAACCAGATTCAATAGAGCTGGACAGACTAGCTAGCTTCCTGCCGTTCCGATAAACCCAACCGCTCAGAAACCATTAACGCTCAACCCAAAGTCTAGTTTGCCGCGTCCCCATTGCAACGAAGAAACGGCTGCAACCCTGCAAAAGGCCTTGCCTTGCGACGTCACTATTTGCTCGGAGACCGCGCAACCACGGAAAAATCGGCATAATTGGTACTTTTCAGCTCCAATCGCTCCGGGTAGAGAATCCGAGGGGCTCGAAGTTCCGGAGGTAAGCTGGTCACGATTTCCTCGATCTTGCTGGTCCCGGCTCCAGCGAATGACCATATCACTTCGCAGCTTGTTAAGGTCATCCGGCTGCCACTGATCGCAGGCAGAGGTTGATCAGACCGTTTTTTGGTTTTCAGTAGCTCCGCCAGAATACTCTTCTTCGGATAGCCAACGAACTCGATTATCTCACGATCTGGGTCGACGCAAATCGCACACAGACAGTTTCGGAATTCCGCCTCGTCAAACACGATTTCACCAGAGGATGCATAGATCGCCGGTGTGATTTTTCGATCGCTCGATTCCGTTGCAGCAACAACCAAGGACGCGATATGCACTCGGGCGTTTGTGCTAAGGACGACCAAACCAAATTCTCCAACTCCCATCAAACGAAGATTCTGTACCTCGATATTGGATTCATCGGCCAGCAATCCAGAAAAACTCGTCTCATGAATGGCAAGGCTGTTGACGACCTTCAACATGCTCTGATTCACCAGTACGCCACACTGCATCCCCTCGATATAACAACCCGAGCACTGAACTTGTGATCCCTTCGTAACCTGCAATCCGACCTTGTCTTTTTCGCCGGAGCTCACAACTCTGACGGATTCGAGAATCGCCTTGCTTCCGACAAGATTGACGCCAAAGCGTATATTTTTCACCTCACATGGTTGCTCTTCCGTTCCGGTTATCCTGACGGAGCCACAGTTTTTTGCTTGGATTCCAACGTCGCAATTGTCGAATTGACAGGATTCGATCGTCAATTCTTGATCAAGGCTTTCGCTCCAATCGATAGCTGCAACGCAAGGGCCTATGAAATTACAACCTCGAATGAGCCCCTTGGCGCGTGTCGCTTGGATTCCAACTCGCTTTAGACCGTAGTCAAGATTGCCTGGAAAACTTATCTTCGAATCTCGAAGCACAACCGTGGAGTCCACGTCGCCGTTGATCGCTGCATGCTCCATCGACTGGAAGCTACATCGGTCGGCAATAAAAGTAGAATTCGATCGAGCTCGTACGCAGTTGTAAGAGTGCGGTGAACTTGCGTAAACTTCGCATTCCTTGAGATGGAGGCGACCGCCGAACAAATCGACCGTGTTGCATTCGTCTGTTTGACACTCGAAGTGAACATTTTCGATGACGACGTTGCTGTCGGCACGAACCTCCATGCAAGCCTTGTCGGTTGCGATGCAGCGAACTTCTCCTTCGCCGACAATGTTGAGCGAACGATCGACGATAAACGACCCTCGATAAGTCCCCTCACGAATCGCAATTGTCTCCCCGGCCGTCGAATCAGCAATCGCATTCGCGATCGAGTCATGGGTGCCATCACCTTTGATCGAAACAATAAACGGCCTTTCAGGTACCGTTCGTGCCGCGGCTTGATTGGGTTCTTTCGGAATGCCTAAGTTGCTAGACGTATCCACAGGCGCAGTTTTGGGTTCGATAATAGCGGTTGATGGAGAGTTCGAAACGGTAGCAAGCGGACGTTGCTTTAAATACCACACTGCGAAACCCGCCCCGAACAGCGCGAGCACTAAAGCAATCCCTGAAATTACAGCCCAAATCGATCGCGGCTGACGAACAATCGAACCAGCCATCGAGGATCTTGTCGTCGATGAGAGATTTCGTCTCGTGCTTTGCCCCCATCCACTTTTCGAATCTCGATGGGTATCGAAAATCGATCCTACTCGAGCATGTGAGCCGCCTCCCAATCCGATGCGGGTCATCGCTTCCCATTCGACGGGGTCTACAATCAAAGTCTTGGACACGGTATCCAGTTCTGCGAGCATTTCATGGACGCTGGCAAATCGATCCGATACTTCCTTGGCACAACATTTTCTAAACAAGGAATCGAAGGCCGGTGCAATATTGGGGTCGCGTTGGTGAATCGGGCGCGGATCCTTGTTCCTAATCTCGTCTTTCAACTCGCTTAACGTCCGCCCCGAAAATGGAGTCTTTCCAGAAAGCAGTTCATAGAGAATGATGCCGAGCGCCCAGATGTCCGACCTTCCATCTAACCATTCATTGCGTCCCAAAAATTGTTCCGGCGACATGTAGAACGGTGTGCCCGCGACTTCTCGGCCCTTTTGGAGCTGTTCTTCATCTTCAAGAATAGCGAGCCCGAAGTCGGCTACGTAGACTCGCCCATCGGGCGCCACCAAGAGGTTTTCCGGCTTTAGGTCGCGGTGAACAATACCAGCCGTATGAGCTGCGTCGACCGCAAAACAAACCTGACGCATAATCGAGATAATTTGAACCATCGGAAGACGGCCGTCGTTGCTCTTCATCAGCCCACGCAACGATGAACCTTCAATTAATTTTTGAACGACAAATGGTTCGCCGCCAGTCGTTGTGCCAACATGGTAGATTGGGACGATCCCCGGATGCTCAAGCTTTACAGCCTTGCGAGCTTCGTCGATGTATTGCTGCCGATGTAATGGATCGCTGATCAGCGGCTTTTTGATGGCGACCTTGCGCTCTAACATCTCGTCGTGAGCCGCATAGACAACCCCGAATGCTCCTCGCCCAAGCTCTCGCTCGACGATGAATCCTGGGATATCGGTCGGCAATGAAGTTGAATTCAAATCGGCCGACGAATTGAGTTGTCCATTCTGCGACTGAAACCATTCGGCGCGAATCGTTCCGTTCGCTTTGATCGTCATGTCTTTCGGTTCGGGCCGAGTGGTTTTCGCGGTACCCTCGAAAACCGATGTTTCATGGAACGCCTCCTTCTTTTCGGAGGGCGTCGGTTTGCTTGCGTCTTCCCCTGGCATTACGTACCTCATGAATCGATCGTAGGGTCTCGAATTCCTTCATGATAGAGTACATTATCGATCCATGACACTCGCCTTTGCTGAATCGCAATCATATCGGAATGGAATCTGGCTACCGCTGCGCGACTTGGCCTGGAGCGTTACAGATCTTGGGACGACCCAAGGAGCGATGTTGGTTGAACGCCTTCGAACGTTCGGCGGAAGACTTGTCGATGTTGATGACCACCTTGCTAGACTCGCGGATGGTGCCGAAAAACTTGGAATTCCATGGCCGCCGAAAGGCGTCTCCATGCATGAGCTATGCGAAGATCTCGTTCGCCGCAATCAAGATTTATCGACTCAAGAAGGCGATTTCGGGCTCGTTCTTTTGCTGTCCCCGGGCGATCCTGGGATCGATCGAAAGCAATCATTGACGCCGACCATCCTGGGGCATGTGACCCCGCTTCCCTTTGTTCAGCTTTCGCGATGGTATCGATCTGGAGTGGCATTGCACTTCGCGTCGGTACGAAACGTTCCCGATGCATGTTGGTCTCCATCCATCAAGACTCGTAGCCGTCTGCAATATTACTTAGCGGACCGGGAGGATTTTCGTTCGGCGCAAACACCAACACACCCGCCAGTTGAAAACATATACGAGAACGCTCATCCGTCCGAAAGCATCGCAGTCTTGCTAAACATGAATGGCTACGTGACCGAGACATCGATCTCGAATCTATTGGTCCTTGGGCAGGATGGCGTATTAAGAAGTCCGCCGTTGAAGGATATTCTTTGGGGAATGTCTTTGAGGACCGTTTGTCAGTTGGCTGAATCGATTGGTCAGCCGGTGGAATTCACCAACATTCATCCCAATGACATGTCGGAAGCAAGAGAAATTCTCATGACTGGAACAACGGGTTGTCTGTGGGCAGCCACATCGGTAGCAGACCGCCCGATTGGTAACGGTACCCCGGGCACCCTCTGCAGCCGCTTACAAGCCGCGTGGCATCAAAAACTTGGTGTAAATTTTATCGAACAAGCAACACAACGTGGGAGCTAGCGGCCAACCAACCATGTCTCAAGAAACAATTGCGCAACGGTGGCAAAACGTCGTCGATCGCGTCGCGACCGCAGCCAAGACTTCCGAGCGTGACGAGAATGACATCTTGATCATCGGTGTCACAAAATACGTCGACTCGAATGTAGCTCGCCAGCTTTACGAAGCTGGCTGCAGAAATTTCGGCGAAAGTAAGCCTCAGTCGCTATGGGATAAAGCCGGCGCGCTTTCGGGGCTCGCCATTCGATGGCATCTAATCGGTCACCTTCAACGCAACAAGTCTCGCCGCACACTGCCGCTGATTCACTGCATTCATTCCGTCGATTCGCTTCGATTGGCCAAGCAACTGGAATCGGATGCGAGCGAACTGAACTTGAACGTTCCCATCCTCTTAGAAGTCAACGTATCAGGCGATACGAACAAAACCGGGATGAATCCAACGGAACTCCCCAAGATTGCCAGCGAAATCGTTGCGCTGCCACATCTTTCTGTCGTTGGATTGATGGGCATGGCAGGGCTAGGCACGAACGAGCCACGGTCAGATTTTAGGGAGATTCGAGAACTGCGCGACCAGCTTCAATCAACCCTCGGCACCGCTGCCCAGCTTGACCAGCTCTCCATGGGAATGAGCGGTGATTTCGAAGCCGCCATCAAAGAAGGTTCCACCATGATTCGAGTCGGATCAATCCTGTTCCCAAGCCTGGGGTAGTCGAACTTAAGCATCGTATCCCAAGTTCGGTGCTAGCCAACGATTAGCTGTCGATACAGGCCAGCCTTTTCGTTTTGCGTAGTCTTCTACTTGCTCGCGAGTAATTTGGTCTACAGCAAAGTAACGAGCTTCTGGATTGGCAAAATAGAGGCCGCTGACCGACGCCGCGGGCCACATTGCGAAGCTCTCTGTCAACGAGATCCCTGCTCGCTGCTCCGCATCGAGCAATTGCCAGAGCGTCTTCTTTTCTGTGTGATCCGGACAGGATGGATAGCCTGCGGCGGGGCGGATCCCGCGGTATTTCTCTTCGATCAAGTCTTCTTTCGACAAAGATTCCTGGATCCCCCACTCGGTCCGAACACGTTCGTGGAGCATCTCAGCAAAGGCTTCTGCGAGACGATCCGCACAAGCTTGCACCAAGATAGACTTGCCATCTTCTAGTTCTGCTCGCAATCGCTTGGCGATTTCATCGACACCATGTCCAGCCGTCACCGCAAACGCGCCGATATAGTCGGGCTTGCCGGTCGGATCGACGTAGTCCGCCAAACTTCGGAATGCTTTCTGATCGACTCGCTCCCATTGCTGACGAAGCATTTCAAAGCGAACGTGCTCTTGGGTGCGTGTGTCGTCGGTAAACAACACAATCGTGTCACCTAGGCTTTTCGCCGGAAAGAATCCGTAGACACCTCGCAATACAATCGTCGGGTCCTTCTCGAATTGATCGAGCACCGCTTGAGCATCATCGTAGAGCTCCTTGGCAATCGCTCCGACAGTTTCGTCTTGAAAAATCTTCGGATATTTCCCTTTGAGTTCCCATGTAGAAAAGAAGGGCGACCAGTCGATGTACGGACGTAGCTCGGCAACCGTCACATTCACGTCCCGAACGCCGAGAAACGCGGGTTTGGGTGGCGTATAATTTGCCCAATCGATTACCAACTTGCGACTCTGAGCTTCACTGAATTCCACTAACTTTCGCTCGCGTCGAATGGCGAAACTGGCTCGTTCCCCATCTTGCTTTTCTTTAATTTCAGTCGCGAACGCCCCGCGAGACTTCGGGTTCACCAATTTTTCAACGACCGGAACGCTTCGCGATGCATCGAGCACATGGACTACTTCGTGATGATAGTGCTGGGCTATCTTGACCGCGGTGTGTTTGGCGCTGGTGGTCGCTCCGCCGATCAGCAACGGTATATCAAATCCCTCTCGTTGCATCTCTTTCGCGACATGAACCATTTCGTCCAACGATGGCGTAATCAGCCCCGAAAGTCCAATCACTTGTGCCCCCACCTTCTTGGCTTCGGCAAGAATCCTTTCGCAAGGCACCAATACGCCTAGGTCGACGACTTCAAAATCATTGCATGCCAACACAGTACCGACGATATTCTTTCCGATATCGTGCACGTCGCCCTTCACTGTCGCGAGGAGTACTTTGCCACGGCTGGTATGACCACCGGTCGCGCCTGCCGCTGCTTTTTCGGCTTCCATAAACGGCGTCAAGTAAGCAACGCTCTTTTTCATGACAGCAGCTGACTTGACGACTTGCGGTAAAAACATCTTGCCTTGGCCGAAAAGATCGCCGATCAAGTTCATCGCGTCCATCAATGGCCCTTCGATCACCTTCAGCGGTCGACCATACTTCGCGCGTGCTTCTTCGGTATCGGTGTCGATGTGATCGGAGATCCCCTTGAGCAAAGCATGACGCAGACGCTCTTCGACGGTCCCCTCGCGCCAGGCATCCACTTTGACCGGAGCTTTGTCTTTGGCTTTTACAGTCTCGGCAAAATCGATCAATCTCTCCGTGGCATCAGGGCGTCGGTTGAGCAAGACGTCCTCGACGCGATCTCGCAATTCAGCCTCGATTTCATCGTACACTTCGAGCATTTCCGGGTTCACAATCCCCATGTCGAGGCCCGCTTGGATGGCGTGGTACAAGAATACAGCGTTCATCGATTCGCGGACTGTGTCATTACCGCGGAACGAGAATGACACGTTGCTCACACCGCCACTGGTTCTCGCTCCAGGGCATTCTTTCTTGATCGTGCGGACCGCTTCGATGTAGTCGACCGCATAGTTCGCATGCTCGGGCAACCCTGTACCGACCGTCAAGATATTCGGATCGAAGATGATGTCTTCGGCAGGAAAGCCATTTTCGGTTAGGAGCTTGTAGGCTCGCTTGCAAATGCGGACTTTGTTTTCATAGTCTGCGGCTTGGCCTTGTTCGTCGAAAGCCATCACGCCCGCCGCAGCCCCATGCTGCTGGATGAACTTGGCCTTGCGCAGGAATTCGGTTTCGCCTTCCTTCAAGCTGATCGAGTTGACGATCGGTTTTCCAGGCGAATGACGTAGTCCTACTTCCAGGATCTCCCACTTCGAACTATCCACCATCAACGGGACCTTTGCGACGTCGGCTTCGTGAGCAATCAAGTTCAAGAACGTGCTCATTGCTGCCGCCCCATCGAGCATGCCTTCGTCCATGTTGACGTCGATCACATTCGCGCCACCTTCGACCTGAGTGCGTGCGACTCGAATCGCGTCTTCGAACTTGCCCTCTTTGATCAACCTTGAAAACTTACGCGATCCAGTCACATTCGTTCGCTCGCCGATCATGACGAAAGGATTATCTTTGCGGAAAACTAGCGGCTCGTTGCCAGCATACTGCGACATCCGAGAACGAGTCGGTGCATTGCGAGGCTTCATACCGCGAACCGCCTCTCCGATCGCTTTGATATGCGCTGGCGTGCTGCCACAACATCCGCCAACGATATTGACCCAACCTTGTTGTGCAAAATCGCGTACGAAACCGGCCATCCGGCTCGGGGTCTCATCGAACTCGCCGAGGGCGTTTGGCAAACCCGCGTTTGGATAGCAACTGATGGCTGCGTCGGCTACGTTCGCCAACCGTTCAATGTACGGACGCATTGTGTCGCCGCCGAGCCCGCAATTAAGTCCAACACTTAGCATCGGAAAATGAGATACGGCGATCCAAAAAGCTTCCAATTGCTGCCCCGTCAATGTCACACCGCCAGGAAATACCGTGGCAGAGAGCATCACAGGCCACCGTCGCCCGCGTTTTACAAACACATTCTCAATTGCGAGCAAGCAGGCTTTGAAGTTCAATGTATCGAACGATGTTTCAGGCAACAAAATATCGACGCCGCCGTCCAACAGGCCTTCGACGCTGACTTCATAGCTAGCGACCATCTGCTCGAAGCTAAACGGTCGGGTCGCTGGATCTCCCTTGGCGTTCATCGACAGCTGGACCGCCGTCGGGCCCATACTCCCGGCTACGAAACGCGGCTTCGACG
>JANPLJ010000840.1:0-2249 GCA_031426475.1 Pirellulaceae bacterium
TCTTGAAGCCCACGGAAATCGGTGTAACGAAAGCGCGACGCCAAGACGAACCGCGGAGAATGGCTCAACGCTTCTTCACCTTTTTATTTTTTTGGGCGTATTGTTTGTCAAGTTCTTCAGATTTCTCAGCATGCAGAATGGCCAAGTCCATTAGCCCCACCGCGTGGTACAGTTCGGCAAGCTTGCGATGAATACTTATCTTGTCGCTTGACAAATCTAGGATCGCTTCGAATTCCGCGATGGCTTCATGATGCTTCCCTAATTTCATGAGAATCGTGCCATACGTATCGCGAAAGCGAGGGTCCTTGGGAGACGCCTTGAGTGCGGTTAGGACTAACTCATAGGCTCGTTGCAGGTCTGGGGTCTTTGAATGAGCAAGCATCCAGGCATAGTTGTTCGTAACAACCGGGAAATTTCCATCTAGTCGATAAGAAGCGTATAAATGAAACTTAGCCTTGTCCTCATTGCCTCGAATTTGAAAGATGCTACTCAACGCAAAGTGGGCTAAGGCTGGCGACTTGCCATCGACGAGCATTGATTCCAATAGATCTTGCGTTTTCTTGCTGTGATCGGAATTCTTGGCAGCGTCACTATTATCCCCAGACGACGCGACGGTCTCCGCTTTTTGATAGAACTTGATCAATCGTTCGTAAATCTCTCCAAAGAAAAGATCTTGGTTGAGAGCCTTTTCGAGATAGCGAAACTGTAATTCCAGATCGTCTGGTCTGTTCTTGACTGCAATATCAAATTCCAAAACATAAAACTCGGCGGCGGACCGACGCATCGCGGGGTCATTGTGAAGCTCGACTCCTTTCAGAACAGTCTCTTCGGCTAACGCTGATTTTTCGAGTCGAACGTGAGCAAGCGCCAATTGCAACCGATCGTCGCGAGCGAGCGGGTTATCCTTGAGCTGACGTTGAAAGTAGGCCTCTGCCTGTCGCAACGAGCGGTTCTCGCCAGGCTTGTTTCCAATTTGAGCGTAAAGATTCGCGAGCTTAATCAACGAGGTCGCGTCGAGTTTCGAGGCAATTTCCATGTGCGGTACGGCAAGTTCTGGCTGGCCAACCGTTACGAAATAGGCCGTCCAGAGCTTTTCGATGGCGGCGTTTGGATCGGTCCCACTGTTCTCAAGGTGCCACCGCAATTGCTTTAGAATCACGTCGTTCGAGCCAGCCTGAAGCTGCGATGCAAAATACATGGCTCGCATTCGATGTGCCGGAGGGTAACCCGGATGGTCGCTAGGAGCCATGTCTGCCAGAATTGCCTCGGCTCTCGCTCCTTCACCAGACTGGCGAAGAGCGATGGCATAGGAAAATCGTGTTAGCGGGTCAGAATCGTCCTTGTTGGCAACGAGCCTTCCGCCGAGAACGGTGGCCATTTCGAAATCGCCAATCGCGAGTGCTCGTTGCATGGCAAGTCGATATCGATCATCGATCGAGCCTGCGGACGCAGCCGTGTACAAGACAGCGTAAAGCGTAACGAGCAAGGCTACGAGCGATGGAATTCCCCAGTAGAGATTGTGAAGCCTCTCTGGCTCCAACTTGTTCAAGCTAAATGGGTACGAAAGAACGGTAAAAATCGTCCAGCCCAACCAGTACGGAATCATGACTGGTAGCATCAGGATAGTTAGCCAGACAGGACGAGTCGAGCTGCCGCCCAACGATTGCAGAGCCCAATCCATCACCTCGGAAAATCCTCGGAGAAAACTGATCAGTGCTCGGAATGGCCAACCAAAAATGCTAAACATGAAACGACTTCAGCGAAAGGCTTTCAAGTGAAAGGACTGTGATTCTTACGATGATTCATACTTGTTCACTAACGTCGGTCAAATCGAGGGGATTGTTTCAGGGTTTCTCTAGCGGCTAGAAACAACTTCTTGAGCTCGATTAATTCTTCTTCTTTAGGTGCTTCGGTCGGCATGTATACCAATTGAATGGTCGAAACAGGTGGAGCAAAGGTTGTCGCACGAAGTCCTTCCTGAGTCTGCAAACCAACGGCAAACCGCATAGCGTTAATGAGAACACCCTGGATGAATGTCCCCGTTTCCTGTCCAAATTGGGGAGGCGGCACTACAACCTCGCCACGCTTGTCGATCGCGGAAAACATGACCACTCCGGTTTCCCCCGACGCTTTGATCAAATCCAGACGTGTCAGTTCGCTATCGGGAAACACAATGCCAGCAGCTCGTTGGGCAATGGTTGAGTAGGAACGATTAGCCTTCCACCTCCAACCGAGCGCTTCGTAGCACC
>JANPLJ010000841.1:0-7550 GCA_031426475.1 Pirellulaceae bacterium
CATTCACTCTGAATGAAGCCGTTTGGACCGTCGATCTAACAGGATACGATCAAGCGAATTTAACTTTTTCGCATGCTTCTATCAGCGATGAACTCACGTCTCTTCCGGCAACATTTACGAATCGAGCGAACGGCGATGGAGTTGCGATTAGCCCCGACGGAGTAAACTGGAGAACGATTTTTACTCCGACAGCTGGTTTGACCGCATGGGCCAACGTTTCTCCGATCGACTTGATTCAAGCTTTGAACGCCATGGGATCGAACGCTCGCAGCAACATACGGATTAAGTTTCAACAATACGACGATTTTCCAATAACGTCCGACGGACGCGGTTATGACAACTTGCTCATCTCCTCCCCCCTCGCCGATCAAGACTGGTATCAAGTGACGCTCGGGGCCGGAGAACGGTTGTCAGCCGCTCTCGATTGGAACGCTTCGGCGACGGGCGCCGCCGACGTCGCTGTCATGAATGCGGCCGGAACTGTCTTCGCGTCTGGACAGAGCGGAGCGACAAATGCCAAACTAACCCTCGATAGCTTTATAGCCCCGACAGCTGGGGCTTATTTCATCCGCGTTTCCACGACTCTGAATGCCGAGTACCGACTCTTGGTCGGTCGCAATCTTGCGTTTGATCGCGAAAGCAATAGCAACTCAAGTTTAGCGATCAGCCTCGACGGAGTATCGGGGGCGGTCGGCTATGCCAATGACTCGGATTGGTATTTTCTGACAGTGGCTTCAAGCGGCGATCGGATCTTTTTGAAGACGCTTACTCCGAACGATACCACCATTGGCGATCCTACAAATTCACTTAATCCACAATTGGAGTTGTATTCGCCAACCGGGCTGCTTCTCCAATCCGGAACGACTCTTGCTGACGGACGAAACGAGTCGATCGAATTGTTGAATGCCCCTACGCCTGGCGTCTATCGTGTTCGCGTCGTCCCATTCGGTACAACGGTAGGCGAGTATGTGCTCGATGCGAAGACGTTGGGAACTGTGGTCGTAACCGACATCGTTGCGGCTGGGTCGGCGTGGAACGCCTCCTTTATCGATGCCGTCGATGGCAGTGGATTTGCTTCAGGGAATGGACTTGGCTATTCGCTGACATCGGGCTTTATCATTCCGAATACGGGCGTCGATCGTATCTACGTCCAATTCAGCGAGCCTGTCTTGGGCTTCAACGCGGCGAACGTCTCACTTCTAGGTGTCGATGTCGCAGACTACTCAGCAGCACCGAGTTTGATGACGGTCTCGTATGATTCGGCCAATCGACGTGGTGTTATTCAACTCTCGTCGACGATCAGCAACGACAAATTGCGACTGGTTGTATCCGATGCGGTGACCGATGGTGCCTTGACAAGGCTCGACGGCGACGCCAACGGGTTGGCAGGCGGCAATCTCAATTTCCGCTTCAATACCCTCGTCGGCGACGCAAGCAACGACGGAAGTGTAAACGGAGGCGAGCTACCGATCTTCGCCGCATCGTTCAATCGAAGTGCTGGCAGTCCTTCTTACAATCCTCGAGCTGACTGGAACGCCGATGGGGCGGTGAATGGCGGCGATATTCCAGTGTTCTCGGTCAACTTCAATCGATCTTTGCCGATCGGCGAGCCAGGGCCTGGCCCAACCAACGCTCTTGAACAAAGCGCCATTGCCGAATTGCAAAAACGAGCCTTTGCTTACGTCCGAGATCTCGCTTTGGTACTCGACTCTGCTCCGTCCGCGTTGGAATCGAACGACTATGCCGAGGAAATTCAAGATACACTTGTTACCAGTGTACCCGTCATCGATCGCACGGCTTTCCGTTCTCCGTCTGAAGACGAAAGTGATCCATTCGATATCGAAGCGGTGGAAAGTGATCCGACCTGGGACCACGATGACCTTTTCGACTATGTCTTTTCTGAACAGCTAGACTCGGCCATCGCCAAGTAGCACTCACTTTGTTGTTCGACAAATTAGCCGATGTGCGTTAGCACCGGTTATCGCTGGTGACTAAGAAACCGACGCTAACGCGTTACGGCTAATGTTGCGACGACTGTTACAAAGTACGTGCCATTTGGTTAGCGCCTCAGGCTCAAGTTTGTTACTTGTTACAACGCAATTTGGGAACTCGTGGGTGCTTGTGCTGCGTTATCGGATGTTCGATTACGGTTGGGGTCGGGGCTGTTCATTGCCACTACGCGTAAAGAAAGCCCGGAGGTCCCTCGCGGAAGTGTAGCTTTTGATTAACTTGATCGAGTTATCGGCAAACGCGACATGGAACCCATGTCCAACATTGAGATTGCCTCCGTACTTCGGTTCCAACTTGGGCATTTCACCTTCGGGTTCGAAATTAATATCTTCGGGCTTGGTCCATGGAACCAACTTCTCGGTTTCAATCAGCATGATAGTATTGGAAGTTCCATCTTGAATGTCCCTCATTTTGGTTCCGGACTTACTGATCACGGTCTGAGATCCAACGATCGCTAAAAATGGTGTTTCGATCGACTCTTTACTCGCACCGGGGGCTCGGAAGATTTCGGGCATTTGGTCGAGCAGTTTGAGGTTATGCTCGCTGTCCCAATCCTCGTCGAGATGGACCTGTTCGTAGAGCTTCGTTTGATTCATGTAAGGTAGAATTGCCACTCGCCAACTGCGAGCAACGGTTTGCGGGCTTCCGTCGATTGTGCGACCATCCGAATGGGCTACTGGGAATTGTTTATGTGCATTTTCGTAACCATGAAGTGCAATCCCAATGTCTCGGAGTTTCTTGCGAGATTCCGATTGCATCCCGGCGTCCTTCATGGCAGTCACGCCCGGAGACATTGGCACTTGGCCGGTTTTTTCGAATTCTGCAACCAACTTCACTGTATTAAAATGCAGAACGGTATTCGGATCTTCCTTGATTCTCTTGAGTTCATCCGACGTGAGTGGCAGGTGAGCGATCCGTTCAAACTCTACTTTGTCGGCCTCCGTCTGCATTGTAAATTTGTCATCACCTTCAAACTGAACCAACGTTGGCATCCTGGTCGGCCCGGGACCCGTGAAAACGATTGTCGTGAATTTCGGTGTTGACGTGATCCCGAAGGTCGTTTGGCTGACGATCTGACCGTTGACAATGATGAGGTAGTTGTAGCCGGAAAACGCTACGATGGCATTGCCCCGCATCATTCGTCGATCAAGTCCTTGCGCTGCAAGCACAGTCGAATTAACACGCCAAACTCCTTGTAAGCGATCTTTGTCGGCGTGGATATTCAACTTTGGAGCAGCACTGCTCTGCGCCTGGTTGTTTTGTTTTCCTGCAGGCAATTCGATTGCCACGTTTCCATCGGAGTCAATCTTAGATTTCGCACCGTTCGAAACCTCGACTTGCGAGACGGTACCGTCGGGATGCTTGATGGTAATGATGATCCCGAGCGCAAAACCGATGAGCGTACCGAGTAGGCCGCCAGCAATTGCCATCGATATCGGTACGCGACGCTTAAGGAACGACTTTGTTTCCGGTTTTTGTTCACGAAGAGAGGTACTCGGTTTCGGTTGCAACGGGCTGGTCACTTCGCCAGCGTCGATCGCTTGTTCGAGAAGCGACTTCAAGTCAGTACTACTGGCGAATTTTGTAAGCTGGGCGACAACTTCACTAGGTTGTTGCGGACGATCGTTCGGATCTTTGGCCATCATGCGTCGGAGGAACGTTGCGAGTTCCGATGGAACGTCAAGAACCAATTGGTCAATCGACGACGGAACAGCAGAAACGTGCGCCGTCATCTTTGAAAAAGCCGTAGGATACCTGTCGTCTTCGAAGGGCGGTTGCCCGGACAGCATCTTGAAGAGCGTACATCCGAGCGCGTAGATGTCGGCGCGAATATCGACATGGCGACTATCGTTGACTTGTTCAGGCGCGATGTAATCGGCGGTCCCTATCGCTTGACCGGTCGCAGTCATTTCGACACGTTCGCCATCTCCTAGTTGCAGTCGCGCCAGCGAACTAAGTCGAGAACACGCCGTGTGACTTCGCCTTCGATATCGGCGACGCTAATCGTGGCATCGAGGGACGCTTCCAACGGATCGGGCAAGTTTTGCAAACCCAGAAGCGCTTCCGTCCCGCCGGTTGCCCCAGGCTGCTTCGCGGAACGTCGCCAGAAATCGCGTACACGATTCCGAGTAATGGTCGCTAACCAATTGCGAAAGCTCTGGTTTTCCTGCGAACGATGGAAATTGCCAATTCCGCGCGAGACCGATGCAAATACCTCCTGGACGATATCCGAGGCATCGTGACCAGGCAAACCCGACTGTCGACACCATCGATAAACGATCGGACCGAATATCTCGACCAAGCGAGTCCATGCGTCGGGCTGCATCTGCCGCACCCTGACAAGCAGGGAGGACGAGAGCGAAGGTAGTTCTTCTCGTTGAGCATTCATATTTACTATTCTAATGACTCATCGGCCTCCTTGGTTGCCGACTTCACCTTCGAAGTCGTTCTTTTGAAGCACCGTAACTCGCGTCGGTGTCTGAGTCGAGCAAGTTTCTTCCAAAAAACTGCTACTCTCGTGAAAATCGCCCCTGTCGAATGTGTGTTTACTTGTAGAGAGCGATAATACGCAAATGAAACCATCGGATCCCGAAACACGAAATAGCCTCATTATGCGTCTTCCCAACCAGGGCGATCAAGACGCATGGGGGCAGTTCGTGGCTATTTATGATCCGCTGATCTATCGGCTGGCAAGGATGAAGGGGTTCCAGGACGCTGACGCAAGAGAGCTAGTTCAGGAAGTACTGCTCGCCGTCTCAAAAGCAGTCCATCGTTGGGAGCCAGACAAGAACCGAGGTCGATTCCGCGATTGGCTCTTTCGAATCGCTCGCAACTTGATGATCAATTTCATGACTCGCAGGAAGCACCAGTCCCTTGCCAGCGCGGAAGCAGATTTCGCCGCGCTGCTCGATCAGCAGATCGATCCCGCAAGCGAACAGTCGGCGCTCTTCGACCTGGAGTACGGTCGCCAAATGTTTCACTGGGCCGCGGACCGCGTGCGAGAGCAAGTCACACCGCAGACTTGGCGGGCATTTTGGAAGACAACTGTCGAAGGGCACTCCGTTCCCTCGACCGCTACCGAGTTGGGTATGAGCACAGGAGCAATTCACATCGCCCGCAGCCGTGTTCTCGGTCGGCTCCGATTGGAAGTAATCGCTCTAGAGCAAGAGCAATGTGACGGATCGATTCGTCGCAACGTAATAGATCCGAGAGGGGAATCATGAAGGATAATGTGAAACACTTAAACGATGAATCGTTGCAGATCCTCGTATTGGGCGATGAGCAGAGTGATGAGTTTCGTCGAACGGCGCGACATGTTGAGACTTGCTCCGAGTGCCAGCAGCGATTGCATGAGTTGGCCGCACCAGGAGAATTTGAAAGCGGCGTTAGCTCTATGCTGAGCAAGTCTTCCAGCGACTCATTGAGCGGCTCAGCAGGCGATTCAGCCGTCGCAAGGAAGGCCGCAGGCTCTAACACCGAACCGATCAAGCTCGACTTTCTCTCGTCTCCGAGCCATCCGGAGATGCTTGGTCGTCTGGGTCGCTACGAGATCGAGCGAGTCATTGGATCTGGCGGAATGGGAATTGTATTAAAGGCCTACGACACGGAACTTAATCGCCCCGTCGCCGTGAAAGTCCTCGCGCGGCATCTGGCGCACAGCGGTGCAGCGAAAGCGAGGTTCGCTCGCGAGGCCAAGGCGGCTGCGGCGGTCGTGCACGAACATGTGGTAGCGATTCACAATGTGGAAGCAGATCGCGACCAACCGTTCCTCGTCATGCAGTTTGTTAGTGGGGAGTCGCTGCAAGCGCGTGTCGACCGTCAGGGCCCGCTCGAATTCAAGGAGATCTTGCGGATTGGGATTCAGATTGCATCCGGCTTGGCAGCGGCCCACGAACAAGGAGTTGTCCACCGCGACATCAAGCCAGCCAACATCCTGCTGGAAGATCGCGTCGAGCGAGCTTTGATCACCGATTTTGGATTGGCTCGCACGGTGGATGATGCGAGTTTAACGCATACGGGCGTCGTCGCAGGGACTCCACATTATATGTCTCCTCAGCAAGCCAATGGGGACTCGACCGACCATCGAACTGATCTGTTTAGCTTGGGTTCGGTGCTGTACTTCATGGCAACTGGACATCCGCCGTTCCGCGCCGAGAAAGCGATGGGAGTGCTGCACCGGATTTGCCAGGATCGACAACGCCCTCTGTGGCAAGCCAATCCCGATATTGCCGATGAGCTGTCGGTTCTGGTCGATCGACTGTTGGAAAAGCAGCCAGCTCGGCGACTTGCTTCGGCCGAAGCCGTACGAGTTGCTTTAGTCGATCAGTTGGCTCAGGCTCAGCAACCGAACAACGGTTTGCTGCGTCGCGTTCGTCGATTCGCGATACGACATCCGAAGGTGATCATTGCGGCCGGTGTTGCCACGCTATCGGTTGTCATTTGTGGAGTCGGCTCGCTGATCTCGATTCAAAAAACGCCCCACGAAAAGGTGGCCGAGACAGCTTCGCACCGGTCGGCATTTACAAGCGACATGTCGTCAGGCGTGCAACCCGCTCTTGATCCTAAAGAATCGACAGAGTTTGCTGCGTCGATGGATGACCTCCGCCAGCGAATCTCCTCGCTCAACGCGCCTACAGTATTCGCGACGCCCCAAAGCTCGAATGAAAACAAACCACAATCTCTGCAATCGCTCCACCAGCGACTCGAGCGCTTGCAGAGCACTTCTGAATCTGAGTCGCTTTTCGGTCAACCAGGAGATTTGAAATGACAGTCTTTTTTCGACGAAGTGTTTTCTGCATGCTGCCACTGGCTGCGGCCCTTATGTTGGCGATGCACAATGAAGTTGTTAGCCAGGATGCTGCCCCAACGGGCGAAAGCGAAGCAAGGACGACGAAATCCGGTGAGATTAAAACGCTGGAGCAGGTTCGACAGTTAGAAGCTTTGGGAACCGACGCCTATTTTACCGAACTTGTTGTGTGGAAAGAAGGTTCTGTGATTGCTGACCGCTCGCCCGATCCACGCGAAACTGCGCTGAAGAAAATTGATGAAGCGATGGCGAGATTGAAGGCGAACGAAGATCGATCAAAAGTTGAACCGCTGTTGCGAGCCGTATTGGCTGAGTACTTTATCGCCGACATGCAGCATCGCGTCCGAGAACTCGACGACATCAAAGCGAAAGTTGCCGAAAGCGAAGCCAAGCTTCAGAAACGCCTGGATTCACAGCTGGAGTCCGTGGATCTACAACTCAAGCTCATGCTCCGCGAAGCTGATGGGCAGGGGTTTTTTCGCAAAGAAGTATCTGGGCTCGGGGGGAGAGGAAATTCACGAACAATAGCCGATCCACGTTTGGATTCGTCACGAAGTATGAGTCCAATCGAAGGAGCAATGGGCGGCCCAGTACCTCCGCATGAGAAACAACCAGTTGCACCAGAACTGCAGCTATTGACTAAGATACTGGCGAAAACTCAGACGTTTGTGTTGGTGGTGGATGACATGCTGTGGGAGCATTATCGGCTGCCAGCGAGTTTCGACGATGAGTC
>JANPLJ010000842.1:0-2795 GCA_031426475.1 Pirellulaceae bacterium
CTTGTTCATCGACAGACATGGGAAGCCATCTTTCTATGCGACAGTTTTCTATTCGACTGATTCAAAGTATCAGCATGCAATCGCCGTAGGAGTAAAAGCGGTATCGTTCGCGAATGGCTTCTTCGTAAGCTTGCCGAATCAACTCATTCCCTGCAAACGCGGAAACAAGGACCAGCAGTGAACTTCGCGGTAAGTGAAAATTCGTTAGCAAACCGTCCACCGTATTGAACGAGTATCCGGGACGAATAAAGAGGTCGGTTTCACCCTTCCAGGCTTGTAGTCCGTTAGGCGATCGAGTGCCTGCGGTCTCGAGAACACGCACCGAGGTCGTTCCAATGGCAATGGTGCGTCCGCCTTCGGATCGAACAGAATGCAATCGTTTTGCAACGGCCTCGGACATTTCTCCGACTTCAACGTGCATTTTATGTTCATCGAGCTTTTTCGACTGAATCGGTCGAAACGTCCCCAGCCCTACATGCAATGTCACGGCAACCAATGCGATTCCGGAAGCGCGTAATTGCTGGATCAGATTCGGTGTAAAATGAAGACCAGCTGTCGGTGCGGCGACAGAACCATCATTGCGAGCGTAGACGGTTTGGTAACGATTGCGATCTTCGTCGACCATTTGTCCATCGCGAATGTACGGCGGGAGAGGCACGCGTCCGCAGCGTTCCAGCAGCTCCTTCCATGGCTCAATCGGCTCGGGACGCAAAAGCAATCGGCCTTCATCGCCGTGCCCGAGGACCACCAATTGGGCCTGGTCGCGTCCTTCACGATCTCGAAGCGTCACCGTCTCACCGACCTCGATTTTCCCGCGAGTCTTGCAGAGTGCCTCGGCGATCGATTGCTCTCCTTCGCGAAGAAACAAGCCTTCCCATCGTCCGCGAGTCAGAGTGCGATATCCGATCAAACGCGCCGGAATTACCTTGGAATCATTGACAACAACGACATCGCCCGCCCGAAGTATAGTCGGAAGGTCACGGACGTAGGCGTGGCTAACGGAACGGTGTGCGCGGTTGACGACCATCATACGTGCGTCCGTACGCTGCCCCAACGGTTCCTGGGCGATCAGCTCGCGAGGGAGCTCAAAGTCGTAGAGTCGAAGCTCGTCGTTTTGTTCATCAATCGATTGGGGCATGACAAGCTGGTAGGAGAGCGAAGCGAATGGAGTTGCAGTTGTAAAAAGGCTGGAATCCTGAGTTACCTCGGTGAAATCAATTCAGCCGATCGCCTTAGTGTAGCAACAGGCCCGGGCACCTAGAAGGTCAGACGGAATCGAAGTTTTTTCGGGATATGACGCAACCTGGAATCGATTCTGATAAAATCGGGAACGTATGAAGATCGATCTGATCATTACGGAACTCGATGTGGGCGGTGCTGAGCAATGTTTAACGAACCTTGCGTTGTATCTCCACAGACGTTCCCACCGCGTTCGCGTCATTGCCATTGGCCCGTCCCCACTCACGGATCGCAATCGTCTTCTCAAGAGTCTCCAGAGCGAAGGGATTGAAACGCATTTTCTAGGGGCGCGTCGAATTTGGCATGCTCCACGCGTTCTAATGAAGATGCGTCAGTTGATTTATCAAGACCGCCCGGACATCGTCCAGTCATTCCTTTTTCATGGCAATGTTCTGTCCGCAATGGCGTACACGCCCTGGAAAATCCCGTTGATCGGAGGTGTACGGGTTGTCGATCCAAGTCGCAGTCGAGCCCTGCTAAATCGGCTCGCAGCAACGCGCATGAGGACGGTTGTCTGTGTCAGTCAATCGGTAGCCGATTCGTGCGCTATCCGAGAAAGTATCCCCCGAGAAAAGCTTCTCGTGATTCAAAACGGGGTTCCTATCGCCTCTTGCCCCTCGAACCCAGACGAGCTGACGAGCGCCTCTGAAAGTGCAAAAAGCAAACCATGTTCGTTCGCACAGCAACAACTTGGACTTTCACCAACAACCCCTTGTTTGCTCTTTGTCGGTCGGATCGACTATCAAAAAGGGGCCGATATACTGCTTGAACGAGCCGATCGGATTCTTTCGGCGCTACCTTTGCACAACATGATTATTGTTGGTGATGGACCGCTGAAAGTGATCGCGCAGTCGCATGCGAGTCGTTGCGAGCACGAGAATCGGATCCACTTCGCAGGGCGTCGCGATGATGTACTCCGTTGGATGCAATCGAGTCAGCTTCTCATGTTACCGACACGATACGAAGGGATGCCCAATGTAGTCCTGGAGGCGATGTCGTGCGGATTGCCCATTGTCAGTACACGTGCAGAAGGCATTCTTGAGTTGCTCGGCGAAGCGGCCATCGAGCAGACGGTGGCCGTCAACGATTGGGATGCATGGACGGAGAAAACGATTCGCCTAGCAAATTCCCAAGATCACCGAGACCGACTCTCCAACGCAAATTATGATCGTTGCGTGCAACAATTCAATTTGAAAGATAAACTGCTTCAATACGAGGAACTCTATCTCAATGCACTTGAATCACGCAAAGACATCCCCAACGTGTCTGCAAACGACGTGTCCCGATAAATCCCGCGCTGGAATTGATCATGTTAAAGCTAAAATGTGATTCGAGACAAATTGATGGACTGACAAATCAAATGGGAGGACAGCCTCGATCGCCCGGAATTTCGCTCGTCTTGAACTGCGTTCGTTGTGTCGTATCTCTCTTTTTACTCGGTATTGATTTTCAATCTATGTTCGCCCAATCCAGCTCAGCCCCAAGAACGCTTGGGAAGATTGAAGTTTACGATCCCGCGATGGAGAAGTTGATCGACAAGACATCGAACATCGAGA
>JANPLJ010000843.1:0-5842 GCA_031426475.1 Pirellulaceae bacterium
CGCGTGCTGTTGATCGGCGACTCGATCTCGATCGGATATACACTGCAAGTTCGCGAGAGGTTAAAGGGCGAAGCAAACGTTCATCGCATTCCGATGAACGGAGGTGCCACCGAAGTAGGACTTGAAAAGATACAGGCGTGGCTCGGCAGCGAAAAGTGGGATGTGATCCATTTCAACTTCGGTTTGCACGATGCGAAGTACGCTTCCGAGACGACACAACGAGCGTCGCGTGACGAGTATGTCGCAAATCTTGAGAAGCTGGTCGTGCAGATGAAAGCGACGGGAACTCGATTGATTTTTGCGACAACGACTCCGGTGCCGATGGGCGGAGTGCTATCCCCTACGCGGAAGTTCGACAGCATCGAGGAGCGGAACAAATTGGCCGTGAAGTTGATGGAGAGCCTTGATGTCGCGATCGACGATCTCTATTCGATCGTGCTTCCGGTACAAGAAGAAGTCGGACGATCGAATGATGTTCACTATCAGCCGGAAGGGTATGCGGTCCTTGCGGATGCAGTGGCGGCGAGTATTCGGAAGGAATTGAAAATGATTAGGTTGAGTTCGAAGCGTGACCCGCTTACCCCAACTTTCTCCCTCGCAAATCCGGGGGAGAATGAGCAAGAAAAGACGAAAGTAGGAAGTGCTGCATCGATTTCGATCTTGTATGCGGAGGAATTCCAACGCACTGAGTACGGTCACATACCGAATGGTTGGCGCGACCTCATCGATAATCGCCCGAGCCGTAATTGGATCGTGGATGGCGAAGGGTTTCTGCGTCCAGTCATCAAGAACGCAATGGGCTTATTAGTCTACGATGGATACACCGCCGAACCGAAACCTGCCAAATCGATCGCGAATGCTTGTGTGATTGCTGACTTCAAAAAGACTGAAGATGAGTCGGTTAATTTCGGGGTTGTGGGACGAATTCAAGACCGCGACAACTATTATCTTGCGCGCTTTGGCGGCACTCAGATTCTCGAGTTAATTCAGGTTAAAGAGGGTGTCGAGGTACCGCTGGATGCCATACCTTTGCCGAATACCGAGAAACGTCGACCGACTGGGATGATGACAACGCGTCGTTATCGCGAAGGAACACGATGGAAGTTAAGCCTGGTCATGGACGGTGATCTATTGACGGCGAGTGTCGTCGATCATGAAGGTCGAGAGCAAGCCACTCTGTCGGCACGAAACCGTGATTTTGAACAAGGTCATGTTGGACTATGTTGCACGACTTTTGCCGCTGCCTCTGCGTTTCGGATCGAATCGCTAGGGCCGATCGAAAATACGGCGAACGACGCTCGACTAAAAAGACGCAATGCGATCATCGCTTCGGAGAAACCAAGTTATCCGATTATCCGACCCGACTCGAAGATCGATGAGATCAACACGCTTCACGATAGGCTGGCCGCGGAGTATGACGTCATCGTTGCGGGAGCCGGCACCGGAGGTTGGGCGGCCGCAATACAAGCCTCGCGGCTCGGTAGTCGCGTGCTTTTGTTGGAAGAATCGGATTGGATCGGAGGACAGATGAGCGCAGCGGCCGTAACGACCATGGACGAGGACGGTGTCTGGATGAAGTTCCCGGTACGCGAGCGTGGAATTTACCGAGAGTTTCATGAGAGTATGGTGGCTTACTATTCGACGCTCGACAAGGACCCATTCATCGCTTACTACAGTTGGCCCGATCAAATGGAAGGCGGATACGAACCCAAGGTGACGCGAGCGGTTCTCTATGGTTTCATCAGAGATGTTCGCGATCGTGGAGCAGTTCTTGATTTAAGTCTGAGGACGAAAGTTGTTTCGGTGAAAAAAGATGGGAACACCGTGAAGGGAGCTACGCTTGCTTTTTTCGATGGAACGAGACTTGATATTGCGAGTAAGGTACTCATTGATGCAACCGAATATGGTGACGTAATTCCGCTCACCGGAGCGCGTTATCGCATAGGGAACAGCACCAGCGATAAAGTAGATCTCGCTGCTTTAGTCCAGGATCATACGTGGACCTGTGTCATTCGCGAGTATCCGGACGGTGTTCCCGAGCACTTGCAAATCAAGACTCCGCCACCAGGATATGAGTCAGGATCTGGAAAACGCTATCGCAATTATACGAACGATGGTGTTGTTCTCTGGGGTGGCGTAGGCAAGGGAATCAAAGGACATCGACATTGGCGAGTCTATTTCGCTTGGCGAGGCATGGCGGATTCCGATAGTGCTTTGACGGGAACAGCTAGTGCACGGCGACACACTCAATGTGGCTTCAATGGAGGAAACGATTATCCGGTGACGGCAGCGACGATCGAAGATCCTTTACAACGCCAAGTCGACGAACGCCAAGGGATTTACAGGACGCTCGGTGCCTTGTACTACTTTCAGCATGAGCTGGGCGTGAACTGGTCGCTAGCTGAAGATGAAGGATTTGCCACGGAAGCCAATCGAGTCAAGATGAAGGCTCTCAACCTACGACCCGATTTAGAACCCCTTGCGGTCTATCTTCCACAGCATCCCTATGTACGAGAGAGTCGTCGCATCATCGGAATTCAGACTTTGACTGCTAAGGATCTGTCGCGCTTTGAAAATGCGAAACATGTTTCAACGTCGGTTGCAATGGGAGATTATTTCATGGATCTCGATCACGGAAAAACCGCTCATGCCATTGAAACTGATCTCGATTCCGGCGAATTACCGACTGGAGGCGGGCCGTTTCAAGTTCCTTTCGAAGTTTTCATTCCAGAGATCATCGACGGCTTCATTCCAGCCGAGAAAAATATTTCTCAGTCACGCCTTGCGAACGGAGCGACTCGCTTGCAGCCCGTTACCATGCTCACCGGTCAAGCAGCTGGCACGATCGCCGCGTTGGCTGTGAAGCATAGCATTCAACCGCGAGCTCTCAATCCGATGGCGGTACAACAAGAGTTACTGGAGTCAGGTTGTACGTTGATTCAGCGTTGGTATGTCGATGTGCCATGGGGAACCAAGCTTTGGCGCGCGACTCAGATGCTCTCGCTCTATAACATCCTCGATAGACCTGGCGAGATCGCACGGAACAACGAAATACCACTCGGCTCGACGGCAAAATGGGGCATCGATGATCCGCTTGATGCCGACGAGCGGCAGGCCGCTTTCGAACGCCTCAGAAAAATCAAGCTAGAAAACTTTGACGAAATCGAACGCGACAGCGCAAACACGTCCGCCGGTGAATTTGCCATTGCGATCGCCAGACGCCTTCTCGAAACGCGATAAACAAAGATGTTATTAGCGACCAGTGATTCAACGATGCTTAAACCACCATGTTTCTGAAAAAATCCCTCACGGCACTGTAAGATTTTACCAACGATCACATCAATCATGCTTCACCAAGGCCGCCACATCGTCAAGTGAGACGCTGAACAATTCGATCTGCTTGCCTGGCAAGCGGGGTAGCTTTTCGTAATCTATGGCTTCGGGATCGGTGCCAGAGTCGGGCAAATTGAGGATTGGAACGGGCGATGCCGAGAACAAAAGGTGAGAATCGACGAGTAAAGAAAACACGCATGATTGGAAGCTGATGTTACCCCACGCTTTTCGGTCGCTGGCTGGCCATAAGCCAGGCATGGACGGATGGCCGGGCGAGTATTTGAAGCAGCCGATCGATGAGTCTGAACTATACGATATGCGCAATGACATCGGCGAGAAAAACAACGTCGCATCGGAACACGCCGGCGCTTTTCGCATCCCGTTCCGGTGCAAAGATCGCACTGGTTTTCTCTTTTTGGGAAAAATGAGCGTTGGGTGCGATGTGCACCGGCCATTTTCGATCCGGTGACCATCCTTTCGGCAAAGCAACGAGGTACTTCATCGGGTGCGTCGTCGCCGTTTGTATCTGCGAGTCGGTCGGGATTTCGTTTGGATGATTCGTCGCGATTGGCGGAGGGCTTTCAGCCTGGACGCCCAGCCCGAAAACGGTGGCCAGAAGTGCCCCGAATAGTATCAGAAAAGCTTTCATCGTGAGTTTGCATTCGGTGAACCGGGAGCAAACATCTCTGTAGCAGCGGTTTGAAAAATTTTCAGAATCGTTTTACCATCGTTGGACCAACCGGCATGTTGACCAAGGAAGATCGTGACGAGTTTTCGCTCAGGGTCAAACGAAGAGTAGGTACCGTAAGCGCCTCCGTGTCCGATACTACCTGGAACGCAACGATATCCGAAACCGTAGCCTTGTTTCAGGTCGCCCGTTTGATCGACCGTCATTTGGGCGATCGATTGTTCCGAAAGGATGCGTTTGCCTTCAAAATTGCCTTGGTTCGCCAACATCCGATAGAACCGAGACAGGTCGCCGGCGGTTGAAAAGAGCCCACCACCCGGGAATGCATGGCGATGGACGTGATCGTCGAGCGGATACTGCAATTGATCGACGGTCGTTTCTTCGATGTTCTTTTTATCGGCGGTCGGACGATAAGACTTGGCGAGCCGAGTGAGTTGCTCCCTATTCGGCCAGAACGTCGTGTCGCTCATACCCATCGGAGTGAAAATCCGCTCCTGCATGAATTGCTCGTATGGCATGCCGCTGACGACTTCGACGATCCGTCCGACCGTATTGATGCCGGGGTTGGCATACTGGTATTTTGTTCCGGGTTCCGTTGCAAGCGAAATCATGCTGTTCGCGATCACGGTCCGACTCAGCGGGATCGCATCGAGCTTCGGTTGCATGATCGGCGTGACGCCCGGCAGGCCGCTGGTATGACTCATCACGTGCCGCACGAGCATGATTTGCTTTGGCTTCCGCAACACCGCATGCTCGTCATCCTTCTCGGCGACAAACATTTGCCCTTTGAACTCGGGCAAGTACTTTTCGACGGGATCATCGACGTTGACTTTCCCTTCGTCGACTAAGATCATCAACGCCGTACAAGTCATCGGCTTCGATTGGGAAGCAATCCAGAACATCGCATCGGTCCGCATCTTCTTTCCTGCCGCTATATCACTGAAACCGACCGCTTCGATATCGAGAACCTTCTGCGGATCCGCCACCAAAACGACTGCTCCGGCGAGCGTGTGGCTATCGACGAATGGCTGCAGCACGGGAGCGAGTTTCCCTGTGGTTACTTGAACATCTTGCGCGTTGACGCTCAAAAGCGCAGGCGCGTGCAACCAGAAGAGGATCGCGATGGTTAAGTTTTGAAAGACAGGGTTCTTTTTCATGAGATTTTGCTTTTGAAGGTAGTCATCAAGCTGGACGGCTCCCGTGTCATATGATATCCGATCCATTGTGTACCGAACGCGGTGGGCAATGACACATTTAGTCGTTAAACGAATCAATGCCAACCGAGAAGAGTATATCGCGGATTACTTCCGTTAAGAAATAGACGATTCAGGAACAATAGCGTGCGCATTTCCTCTACAATCAGAAAGTTCTTGGCGCACCCCAACAAACCAAACATCTCACTATGAAAACAAGATCAAAATACTTCCTTGCCTGCCTTCTCGGCTTCGTCGTCCTCGGTCATGCTTCCGCACAGTCAGTCACCCTTTCAGGTCTAGTCATGGATGGGAGCGATGGCGTCCCTCTTCAGGACGCAACCGTCACGCTGCAAGATACTGGACTCGAGGTGACGACCGATGCCGAGGGACGTTACAGCTTTGAACGCGACGTGTCCGCGAAAGCGGCTTCCGTTTCACAAGTTCGATTTGGCGGAGACTTGACAAAGCAGAATGGTGACCAGGTACGGCTTACGAGCGCGACGTCGGAAGGTGTGATCACCTTCAGCAAGGACGGCTATGGCTCTATTTCGCGAAACGTCAAGTCGACGAACGGTACTGAAAATGTGGTGCTGACCCTTGAAGGCAAAGTGACGTATGTTTGCAC
>JANPLJ010000844.1:0-1580 GCA_031426475.1 Pirellulaceae bacterium
GAGTTTTCTTGAGCTTCACCGGACGGCTCGCGCCGTTCCGCTACTAAAATCAGTGGCATTGGGCTCGCGTCCTTCCGCTACACGTCGCTCGCGGTAGTTCATTTTTGCGTAGTGCCTAAAACTCAGTACGCGATTCGGAAATTAAGAACAGCAAAATTGAATTTTCGTGCAACTGGCATCTTCGGTATGAGATGTGCCATTGCTCAACTACCCAGAACAAGACAATCGTCACCTAAATGAAAGTATCACGGACATGAGTCACGAGGGCGATGCTGAGTTGATCCAAAATCTTATGAAGGCCGTTCGCGACAAACGGTCCGAGCGTGTATTCGAGCTACAAACAGAAGCCCATCGCCTGGTTGATTGGAAAGAGTACGTTCGAACTGCACCGATTGCATCGTTGATCGGAAGTGCAGCGGCCGGATTTCTTGTCGTGAACGGACTTCAACGCTCACCACCCGCAGCGAGGGCATTGCCTGTGCAAAGCCCCTCGACGCAGTCGAATGCCGCGACAAATGCCGCGACAAAGGCTCGACTACCGTGGCTTGTTTCGTTAGCTATGCCGATCGTGACCAATGCGGCAAAGAAGTATATCGCGCAAAGTCTGTCCAGTCTTTTACAAGGATCGTCCAATGAGTCGAAATCGGCTGCCCCAACTAACCAAGAACGGCGTTCGTATGCCGAATGAGGAATTGCTTACTCCAAGCCTTCCCTCAAAGCGTCACGATATTTCAGCGATTTCACAAGATGTGCGCGACGATGTTGTTGATTTGGTCCGTAAGTATCCAGCGCAAGCAGTCACGGTCGGAATTCTATTCGGTGCGGTAGTTGCCATTTTATTAAGGAAACTTCGATGAGCGGATTAGCCCCTAATAAGAGCCCCGTATCGGGAGTGGTGAACTCCATTGCTGACTTGACAGGCGATGTCTTAGAGATCTTCGAACTTCAAGTGAAACTCGCAGGAAAAGATGCGAGCGAAGCGATTCGATCTGGCGTTTCACCATTGATCGCACTTGCCATCTCCATGAGCATGTTGGTCGCCGCCCTTCCGGTCCTCGCTTTTTCGCTTGCAAAACTAGCGGAGGTAGGGCTAGGAGCACCCGAATGGGTCGCGGAGCTGGCTGTTGGCGGATGCATGACCGCCATCGCACTTCTCTTGAGCTTTTTCGCATTGCGAAAACTTAGAAATACCTTGTCAATTTTTGGAAGGTCGGCATCTGAGCTGTCGAAAAATATTGCCTGGTTAAAGTCGGTTGCTCGAAGAGACGACAGCGACTTGAGATGAACGACGTCAACCTATCCCCAGCGCATATCGCGAAGGCGTGCTGTGCCGCATTACTGATAGGATGCTATCTCATTTACGACGTAGTAGTGGGAGCAGTGGCCGAAGTTTATCTGTTGCTGAAGCGCATTCGCGACTAGAACATTGTTCTAAATTAGATTTAGGGTACGACGGATTTCTAGTCCGTCGGTTTAAGTTGCCATCGACGGACTGGAAGTCCGTCGATTAAGTCTACCTCAACCCTCATTGCTAATTGGAACAAAGCATTAGTTCGACTGTACTAATTCGACCCCTTCGG
>JANPLJ010000845.1:0-1855 GCA_031426475.1 Pirellulaceae bacterium
GCAGGTGTCTCCGCAACAGGTACCAAAAGGCTTGTATCATCCCAATAGTCGACGCTGCTCGTCGCACGAACAAAGTGCATGCTCGCTTGGCCAAGAATGGCGGGGCGGTAAATGGTTTTAGCTCCGGCGCGCGGAGCTTTCGTGCATTGCAAGAATTTTTCATCGATGTCGGCTGGCACGATCGGACGGGCAGTCGATCCCGAGCTCTTGTCACCTTTCGCAGCTCCGCCAGCGAACTTCGTTACGGTTGCCGCAGCAGCCGAGCGTTTCGAACGCATCAGTTCTTGAATATGTTCTTTCGAAAGCGGGCCGCGGAGAAACGAAAGAGCCCAACGGGATTGGAAGATCTCGGGCTGGTCTTCATGAACGTTGTTGAGCAGGAAAACACGTGAACCGAGGGCGGAAAGCGTTCGTTCCATTTCAGCTCGATTAAAGCCTTTTCCGCTTTGAGCTGCCGCTCCTTCCAAACCGTCGAGCACACGGTCTTTGTCGCGTTGCGTTTGAAGCCGTCCAAGGAACCAGGTTCCCATATTGGATAGCCCTTTATAGTCGAGATCGACTGGGTTTTGGGTAGCCAACATGATGCCGAGTCCGAACGCGCGGGCTTGTTTGAGCAGCGTTAACATCGGCGGCTTGGACGGTGGTTTCGCCGATGGTGGAAAATATCCGTAGACTTCATCCATGTAGAAGAGCGCTCGGAGCGAGCTAGTTCCCGGCTGTGCTCGCATCCAAGACAGGAGCTCTCCGAGCAGAATCGTGACGAAAAACATCCGTTCCGCATCGTTGAGATGGGCTATCGAAATAATCGACAACCGCGGCTTACCATCGGGCGTGTAGAGGAGATTCTTGATACTCAGCGGTTCACCTTCGAGCCAGCCTGCGAACGAGGGGGCGGCTAGAAGATTGTTCAGGTTCATGGCCAGCTTCATGCGATCAGCGGTCGACATAAAGGATTCGAGATCGATCACGCCGATTCGGTCAATCGGCGGCGACTGAATCTGGCGGATAAGTTCGCCTAGATCGAGATTCTGCTTTTTCTTCCAGGCATAATCGAAGATCATCGACAGGAGGATATGTTCGCGACTCGTCAGAGGGTCGGCTTCTAAGCCAAGCAAAGTAAGCAATCCCGAGGCGGAACTGGAAATGCGTTCACGGAGTGTTTCCGGATCGTTTAGTGTCGTCTGCGGAGGCGCATCAAAGCTCTTGAGTACGGTAAGCGGCAGTCCAATATTGCTTCCCGGCGTGTAGATATTGATATCGACCGCGTCCTTGAAACGCTGGATTCGGGTGCCATCTTGGTCCCATTTGGCCAAGCCTGATTTCCAAATTTCAGCGGATTGTTCGGCAAGTTGATCGACGGAGATGTTTTTTCGTGTCGCTTCGCCTGGATCGACCCAAGGTCGGAAATCGCTAGGAGCGAGTCCGGGAAACGCTAGCAATAGGTTTCCGAGATCACCTTTGGGGTCGAGGCAGATGGCCGGAATCCCATCGATCGCGGCTTCTTCGAGGAGCGACAGGCACAGCCCTGTTTTTCCGCTCCCCGTCATCCCAACGCACATCGCATGCGTCACAAGATCTTTGGAATCGTAAAGGAGGTTCGTCTCGGTCAATTCTCGCGCCGCGAGATCGTAGTTGCGTCCGAGGTAAAATTTGCCGAGAATTTCGTAAGAAGGTAGCGAACTCATCCAAGCTTTCCCGTTAGTCCGTTAGATTGATCGTTTGCAAGAGCCTGAAGCGTAACAAGAGCCTGAAACGTAAGCGAAGGACCTCAAGTTTGATTCGTAGAGAATCGACGCTGCGTCGATTCGCTGCATTCGTTGCGAACTCGTCGCTTACGCTTCCGGCTTCTGTTTTT
>JANPLJ010000846.1:0-4391 GCA_031426475.1 Pirellulaceae bacterium
TGCCCGCTTGGATGCCGCCATTATCGAAGTGATGCAGCAAACGGAGGAATTTCCAGCTTTTTCGTTCGATCTGGCGTTTGATCCGCCGACTCATGCATTGATGAACGAGCTTCGATTGATCCAAGAGGCCAGTTTGCCATCAGCGAATGCACCGAGTATTGAGAATGTCTCCAGCATGATCCGATTTACTGGACCGGCGGCTCGCAATGAAACAGTGAAGAATTTTGCGGCAGGCCCCCGACGCACCAAAGAAATGGCGATCGAAAAGCGTCGCCAAAGCAAGCTGCCGCTCGATGCGGAAACGATGAATCCGATTGCCTATGCTTTGTTTATCGTCAGGCATGCTGAAGGCGGATCGACGCGGTAGTCTATCGCCTTGGCAAAACTTTCTGGCGTGCTTCGGATGCGGTGTTGGATCAATGTACTGCCGCGGCGGATGAATCTCATCCACTGAGTCTTGGCTCGAAACGGTGCTACCGTCCAATATCGCTTGAACCAAGGTGCCTTGCTGTTTCGCGTCTGGATTTGAGTCGCGAAGTCATGACTTTCTTGATCGATCGGTAGCGGATTGACACATAGCGACTTGAGCCCCCATTGCCATTCACGATCGAGGGCATGATCGTAGGGCAGGAACATCGGAAGCAATCTTTTGCTCAAAACACGCGCAGCGTGCCGATTGATCAAGTACGCGCCGGTACCAGCCAGATACATCAAATTCACGCAGAGTGAATAGTCGTGTTTCAAGCGAGCGATTGGTTGCGGCTTTGCATCGTGAAAACCACTCAATCGAAGAATATCCCAATGATTTTTAAAGCATAGAGCGTTCGAAAGGACTTCCTCGAGGTTTTGAGCGGGACATACATCATCTTCGCAGATCAACGCGAAAGGCTCATCGGAATCCAGGAACAAGTTCATCGCCTTAATATGACTCAGATAGCATCCGACCTCCGCCGGGACGGTTTTTTTTCCATGCCACTTTCGATAGGCAGCGGCATCATGTTCTGGGATCGGAAACGGCAGTTCGCTTCCGACGATTGCCGAAACGCGTTGCAGATGGATGTTTTGCCTTGCAAAGTTTTTGCGAGTGTATTCCCAGCGATCTACTGCGTGATCCAAATTTAGGCAAAACCCAAGCATGGTACTCAAATCCTTCTTGTCTAGCGTCCATTGAAGCAATGCGACTTGTCCGCATTGTTAAGCTAAGTGGACTAGGTGAGTCAATGTCATGCATGGAGATCCCCCCGAAACAGGTAAACCAGTCGGCAAAATCGGCAGATCATCTGAAAACCTGAGCCGTCCAGGCAAGATAGGACGATAGCATAGTTTGGAATGGGGCTCTATTTCAAAACTGATTCAACTTCCCTTCATCGCTCAACGAAAAACCGAGGAGCAGAGTTTTGGACAACGCTATGGTCGACAATTCAATTGGTTTCGGTAATCCTGGTTTTCAAACACCGTCAATTTGGAGAGGGTGGTTTTCGTTCGCCGCCGGCGGTCTCGCCACCTTTCTGCTGATCTATGTGGGAATTGCACGCCCTGCAGCCGAGGAGTTAACACTTTTGAGGGATCAAATACGATCTCTCGAAAAAAGTGTTGCGATGGTGGCTGGGCAACGCGATGGCGTCGACGAGACAAACCATTTGTTAAGCCAACTCAGTCAGCAGCAAGCCCAAGCGATCGCTGCCCGAAAGACACTCGTCGATTTTCGCGAGCTGACCAACGGCCTTTTGGTCGAGTCCTCACGCTTTCAAGAGGCAACCCGAGCCATCAGTCAACTTGGAGCAATTAAGGACTCGCTGCTGGCGAATTCGAACGACCTCGACAAAGCTGCCGACGCGGTCGCTGCGAGCGAAGCACTTCAGGCGCGTTTGACAGATTCTGCAGAAGCGAATGAGTTGGCGCTTCGCGCAAGTCTTGATCTGCTCGCAATTCGTGGTGAATTGCTAAACGATACGGGCCTGAACGATAAAGCGAGAGTTGCATTGCGAAACCTTGTTCAACTGCGTGAGTCACTGGATAATGAAGGATCCCAAGTTGACGTAGCCCGGGAGCGAGTCGGCGGACTGATCGCTTTGAAAGACTCTGTCATTTCTCAAACAAATGACTTGAGTGAGTCGATTGAAACACTGGAACTTACCAACGAACTCGGTCAAAGGTTTCGCGTTGCAGCGAACTCCTTCAAAGAAATCCGCGACTGGATGATCGACATGGTTGCAATGGAACCTACCTTCGCACAGATTCGCCGAATTTTGGACCCCTTAACCGAATTGGTCAACTTGAACCGAATGGACCCGAAGCAGATCCGTGATTTTACTCGGGCCTTTGTGCAACAATCACAAGATCGTGTTGCGAGCAAATCAAGAAATGTTGTTTCGCTTCGCTCACCTTCCGATGAAACGTCCAAGTCGACCATCGATAGCGAAGATACAACGAACGACTAAGGCTTGCGGCAGTTCGCAGAATGTTCCAACATGGTAGCAACCAGGGCGGTCCAGCCAGTTTGATGGCTGGCGCCTAAACCTGCCCCGGTGTCACCATGAAAGTACTCGTAGAACATAGGCAAATCTTTCCAATTCGGGTCCGATTGATATTGGATCGTTGACCCGTGACATGGCATACGGCCTTTTTCATCGACCTTGAAGATCGAAACTAGTCTCCGTTCGATCTCATCCGCGACTTGACGAAGATTCATCATGACCCCCGACCCCGTCGGGCATTCGACAGTAAACGATTCTCCATAAAATTCATGGTACTTGCGAAGCGCCTGGACGATTAGATAGTTCAGTGGGAACCAAACCGGCCCGCGCCAATTGCTGTTGCCGCCGAACATGTACGAGTCGCTCTCGCCAGGAACATACGATACCGATTCAACGCCGCTTGCATGTTGGAAGATAAACGGCTTCTCACCATGAATCGCCGACAGAGAACGAATTCCATAAGGCGAGAGAAATTCTTTCTCGTCGACTAAGTACGTCAATAGCTTCCTAAATCGTTCCATCGAAGGAATCGCCAGCAAACGCATTCCGAACGCTTGGGTTTTTGGGCAAAGTCGTTCCAAATACGTCATTTGCGTCGACAGCTCACGACGGTTCTTCAGAAACCAATTCATACGACGTTGAAAACCGGGGAGCCTATTGATAAGTTCCTCGTAAAGAATGACACCGGTACAAAGCGGAATAAGCCCGACCAGCGAGCGAACTCGCATCGGAATACTCTTTCCATCACGAAAAACGTGGTCGTAATAGAAGCCGTCTTCGGCCTCCCAAAGTCCGGTACCATGAAGCGTATTCATCGCTTCGGCAATGGCGACGTAGTGTTCGAAGAACTTGCTTGCCATGTCGCTATAGGCTTGATCCTCTTCGGCAAGCTCTAGCGCCATCTGCAACATTGTTCCGCAGAAGAAGGCCATCCATGCAGTCGCATCGGCTTGATCGAGTGTACCTCCGCCAGGCAACGGTTTACTACGGTCGAAGACCCCGATGTTGTCCAGCCCCAAAAATCCACCGCTGAAAACATGGTCGCCTCGGACGTCTTTGCGATTTACCCACCATGTAAAATTGAGCAGAAGCTTTTGAAACGTCCGCGACAGAAACTCGCGGTCACGTTGGCCTGGTGGTCCGCTCGAAAGGTATAGTTCCCAACAAGCCCACGCGTGCACCGGCGGGTTGACATCGTTTAGCGCCCATTCGTAAGCAGGTATTTGGCCGTTGGGATGCATGTACCATTCACGCAAGAACAAAATCAATTGGCCCTTTGCGAATTCCGGATCGACCTTCGACATCGGAATCATGTGAAAGGCAAGGTCCCAGGCGGCATACCAGGGGTATTCCCATTTGTCCGGCATCGAAATAACGTCGCGATTGAACAAGTGATGCCAATCGCTGTTTCTCCCGTGCAATCGAGCTGTCGGGGCTGGCGGTCCGTTGGGATCTCCTTTGATCCACGCATCGACGATGTAATGGTAAAACTGTTTCGTCCAAATCAAACCTGCATAGGCTTGACGCGAGATGTTCTTTTCCTCGGCCGTGAGTGAATTGGGAATCACCGATTCATAAAACTCATCTGCCTCTCGCTTCCGTTCGGTAAAGACATTGGAGTACCCCACTCCGAACGCTTCTTGATCGGTCTTGTCAGCTAAAGCCTCTGCAGATGTCAATCGACATCGGATTTCAAGAGGTTTATCAGGATGAACAACGGCCAAGATATAGGCGGCGGTTTTCGTTCCAAAGCCACGTGGTTCGATCGCCTTCACTTCACCGTCGACAACGTACCGGTGGAACGCGTCTTTGTAATAGTGGCCCGAAGTCGGTTGGCCAGGGTGACGATTGGGGTTCGTTTCGTTCTCCGTAAACAACCAAGTTGGCTTGCTCGTCCCCGACTTCGATTGGTCG
>JANPLJ010000847.1:0-5368 GCA_031426475.1 Pirellulaceae bacterium
TTGTGAAAACTCCATCTTGTATTGTGCTCCATCGCGACGCACAACTGCAACGAGCTCTTTCGACAGCGCGTTGACAGCCGAGGCACCAACACCGTGCAAGCCGCCAGACGTCTTGTAGTTCTTGCCTTCGAACTTGCCGCCAGCATGTAAAACGGTGAGGACAATCTCCAGCGCACTCTTGCCAGTCTTGGCATGTTTATCGACCGGAATTCCACGGCCGTTATCTGAAACCGAGACGGTACGACCGTTCTTGTGAAGCGTCACGACGATTTCACTCGCGTGACCGTTCATCGCTTCGTCGACAGAGTTGTCTAGGATCTCCCATACCAAGTGGTGAAGCCCGGCAGTCCCAACACCACCGATATACATTCCCGGTCGTTTGCGAACTGGCTCCAGTCCTTCCAACGCGACGATATCAGAGGCTGTGTAGGAATTCGAAGTAGTGCTCATACGAATATTCAAAAAATTACATAGTTACGAAATGGAACAACCGTTCGCTGGCTGCTTCTAATACAGCCAACTCGTAGCCGATGTCGTAAGACTTCGGAGGAAGCGCAGTAGACATAGCCTATCGAGCCTCGTCCGAATTCTGACGAATTCGGCTACCCCAAAAATCTAATCTGGTCACAGCACTAGCTTTCGTCTGAAAAATTGGGGACAAATTTACGTTGGTTCGAGCGGTTCAGGTGCCTTTGGCGGTTCATTGATGATCGCGGATATCTTTCCGTTCTTCTGGATTTCATTGCCGCGTCCGCCACGCGTGGTCACGCGATACTTCGCCGTCGAGATCGTCTTTTGTGCTCCGCGGTTGGTTTCAACAACCAACAGATCTCGATCGCCCGTTGAGGCCTTGAAGCCAAGCAAACGATCCGTTTTCGCCATTTTGATTAACGTCACACCCTTGCCAGCACCCGAAAGGTAGTTCACGTCTGCGGCTGGACAAACCATGGCGCGACAATCGGCCGTGATCGCGAGAATCGTTTCAGTCCCATGAATCGCCTCGACGCCGATGACCCCATGTTCAGGAGCGACCCTTGCGAATCTTCGACCGCTTCGCGTCGAAGGTTCCACGAATTGCTGCAACCCGAATCGCATCGAAAACCCGTTGCTCGTCGCGGCAAATCCATGTACTTCCGGGCAATACTCCGGCCGTTTCGGATCGTCTGCGATGTTGCCAATCACCCGAGGATCTAAAGACATCACGGCCACGATTCGCTCGCCATCCTTGAGCTTGAATAACTTTTGAACAGGCTCCCCATAGCCCGTTGAAGCAGGCATATCGATAAACCTCGATGTGTAGCAAACACCGAAGGATGAGAAGAATGCGAGTGTCGCGCGCGTGGAACCGGCCACGACCGCTAACACTGAATCACCTTCTCGAAGTCGACTCTTGCTTGGGTCAGCAATCTGCTTCTGCCGTTTCACCCATCCGTCGCGAGTCACCATCACGTGACAATCCTCGGCAACAATAAAGTCTTCTTCGCTGAATTCGGGCTCTTCTTCGATCGTCATGATCTGAGTTCTGCGCGTACCCTCTTTCTTCTTCGCATAGTTCGCGATGATCGCTTCGATCTCATCGCGGACGATCCGCCAGCGCCCAGAGTTATTCGTGTCGTCGGTGTTCTCTTTGAGCAATCGTTGGATCTCACGAGCCCGCTTCTGCTTCGCCTTCAGCTCTTCTTGGATCAGGTTGATTTCTAATCGTGCAAGTCGATAGAGCTTCAATTCAAGGATTGCTTCCGTCTGCTCGGCATCCAACCCTCCTGTGGCGGCCGGGAAGCGTTGCATTATCTTTTCCGCCGCGTCGGCCTTGCCTTCCGATTTTCGAATGATTCGGATGATCTCGTCTAACGCATCAAAGATCAGCACGAAGCCTTCCAAAATGTGCATGCGACGAAGCAAGCCAGCCAATTCGTTTTCAAGTCGCCTGGTAACGACCTCCAAACGAAACTTGAGAAAGAACCATAGGATCTCCTTCAATCCAAGTCGGTCCGGTGCACCGACTTCGGGATTCTCGGTTGGAACGAGGCAAGTCATATTGACGGCGAAGTTTGTTTGCAACGGCGTATGCTTGTAAAGATACGCTAGGACTTTCGCCTCATCGGCATCCTTCCGAAGCAGAAGGTCGATACGGATATCTTCGGTTGAGACGTCTCGGACATCTTCTATCAATGGCATCTTGCCACCGATGACGATTTCAGCGATTCGTTCAACAAGGACCGATTTGTTCACACCGTATGGTATGGCAGTGATATGTAAAAGCTTGCCCGTTTTTGATTCTGCCCCGACCTCCGTCGTTCCACGAATCTTGAGTGAGCCCTGCCCCGTGCGGTATAGCTCGCGAAGCTCATCTTTCGTGTTGATCAGCAGTCCGCCTGTCGGAAAATCGGGACCCTGAACCGCGTCGTTTGCGACAAGCTGATAGTCTTTGATTTCCGGATCCAGCAACAACTTCAGCAACGCTCGACATACCTCGCCGAGATTATGGGGCGGAATATTCGTTGCCATCCCGACGGCAATACCCGTGGCGCCGTTCACCAGCAAGTTTGGAACGCGACTGGGAAGGACAACCGGTTCTTCGCGACTGCCATCGTAGTTAGGTTTGAAGTGGACTGTCGTGCTGCTAAGGTCGGTCAATATTTCCGTTGCGATCGCCGACATCCGGCATTCGGTGTATCGCATCGCAGCCGCGTTGTCGCCATCGATCGATCCAAAATTGCCGCTACCATCGACCAAGGGCATTCGCAACGAAAATGACTGAGCCATGCGTACCAAGGCATCGTAGATCGCTGAATCGCCGTGCGGATGGTATTTACCCATCACATCGCCGACGACTTTTGCGCACTTGCTGTGCTTGCTGGTCGAGTCGAGGCCAAGCTGGTCCATCGTATATAGGATACGACGCTGAACAGGTTTTAGACCGTCGCGAACGTCGGGCAAAGCCCGGCTGGTAATGACCGACAACGAATAGTTTAGGTAGCGAGTCTGAGCAGCATCCCGCAACGAAACGCCATCGATTTCCGCATCTTCCGAGAATAGCTCTCCCTGTCGATTCGTTTTCCTACGCTTCGGTTTCTGGCTGTCCGGCGAATCTCCAGGAGTATTCTCCTCTTCGCTACTCGGTCTACGGCGCTTGGCCATCCTTCCATTTCCTCGCTGGTTCTTGGCGTTACGGGCTTGGTGAAGCGGAAAGTTAAACTATAACGCCTGGGAGGTCTACGGTAGTTTTGATTGAGGGCCACGAAACAGAAGATCGCCAAGTTCGATTCAACTCGCCAATTCCGTGAAAGCTCTCAACCCTCAACCCCCAACTGTCTCTTAAAAACCAGGCCATGCTCGACGGATCGAAAACTCAACCTCTGAAGCACGGAGACATTTGCCTGTTGATCAGGTGCGGCAATCGCCCGTACGGTCGAAAATCGCTCGGATTGCAACTGACGAAAGGCCTCGGACAAAAGAAACACGTATCGGTCGCGTCCCTCAGCATCCTCTGGAAATGTTGGTTGCCAAATACGGGCTGACTGCGACGAAATACCAGAAAAAGCCTGATCCGTATACCAGAAAGAAACTTCATTGGTGATCGCATTGTGTTGCCGAGAAAACAACTGGAACCGAATCTGCTCCGTATGCCCCAAGACGACCGCATCCCACCATTCATCTTGAAGCTCGTCAAGGACGCGCACTACGGACGCGGAGCGTCGGACTGCGAATTGGCCGCGATCCATGGGAGGACGAAAACTTGCGAGATCCACCTCCCAACATTCGGTCGGTCGCGTTGGCTCGAATCGATTGTGAACGAGCCATCGCTGGAGCCGGCTGTCGCTTGCGACAACACCCATCAATCCATCGCCCGCCGATACGCCGATATAGAAGGCATACCGTGAAGGCGAACCAATTGCAATCACATCGGAACTCTCTCGAGCTTGAAGCCGGCCGATTGCAGCCTGGATGAGACTGTCGGCAAGAACTTCCTCGTCACGATGGGGCTCCACGCAAAGGCAGGCAATCAAAGCTTGTTTGTGGTCGACATTCGACTTCGCCGCGTTGCATCCGAACCCAATATGCACAAAACCGAGCGGCCTCGACTCGTCCTCGATCAACAACAGGTCGTGCGCGTCAAAGAACGATTTCGAAATTACGCATGAATCGAAAACTGAATTAGAAATCGGATCGCACGAACGACTCGCAGAGTGATGGAGGTTCCATATGCGGGTCAAATGAGCGGTGTCAGTATTTCGAAAGTGTCGAATCGCGTAAGACACCAGCGACGTTTCCTTCTAGAATTTGCTTTGTGCGCGGGGGCAGCGGACTTCGCGGGGGGAACCGCGATGATACTCGGGTTAGACGTCTTAGGCTACGCTAGGTACTCTTTTCCACGGAAGACGAATTTCCATCGCACAGCCTTGCTGCGTTTTCGAATCCAACCAAACCCGTCCCTGATGCGACTCGACAATTCTGCGGATTTTTGACAGGCCAATACCAAGCCCTCGCCCCGCTTCTCGACCACTAAAATAGAGATCCCACGCTCTTTCGTGTGCCTTTATGGAAAGTCCTGGACCATTATCGATGATCGCGATCCTGATTTCTAATTCGCCATCTTCCGATTCGGAACGCTCCGCAACCATGGTAAGAGTGTCTCCGGCGCGACACGCTTCGATCGCATTGCGAATCCCTGCCGAAATCGCTTCTGACAAAGCAATTCGATCAAAAACCGTCCAAAGAAAGTCATCGCCAACGCGAGCGAGCCAACGAATTTTGCGTTCTGATGCTCGACTACACCATTCGCGAGATATCTCCAAAACGAATGATCGCAGATCGCCTGGAACAAAATTGGCGACTGGCGCTTTTACGGCCAGCATCATCTCGGCGAGCATCTCGTGAGCCTTCATCGCTTGGTCGACGATCGTTTTTAGCGATTTCCGTTCCCGCTCGCCGCTCGCCGTTGCTGCCAAGTCGGATGCTCTTGCGGAGATGTTCGCAAGCGGATTATTGATCTCGTGGGACAGCCCATATGCAAAGTCGTACATGGAACGCTGCACCAGATGCTCAACTCGCGCCTGCTTGTTATGGTTTTGCAGCAACGCTTTCAAGTATCGGTGAATCGAGTCCTTCAAGCTATCCAGAGCTACTCGATCCGATGCAAACCGAGAAGGCGTTTCGTCCAATGCATGCAACAATTGCTGCAAGTGCTCAGCCGGTTGGCGTTCATCTGAGCGCGGACGCAACGATACCGTTTTTGGCGGAATGCTATTCAAGTGCATCAACTCGTGGAAAAGCGAGCTAGCTTCCAAACTCGCCATCAGATCCGACGATGAATCGCCCACGTCGTCGAGCAAACCAAGCGTTGCACGCTGTACGATAGCGACCA
>JANPLJ010000848.1:0-2017 GCA_031426475.1 Pirellulaceae bacterium
GAAAAGCACCATGTGAGAGCAATCCCTCGGTTGCGACTGGCCCCATGAGATTGCCGGAAGTTGTGACTTGAGCGTCGGGTTGGTGATGACGATAAAACGCCATGGCTGAAGACCAAAGCTACTCGGGGCCAATACCATCGACTGCTCCAGTGCCGACCACGTCGAATCGCTAATCGTTCTCGATGGATCAAAAGTCTTGACAGCGTACCGCCACTGCAGTTGCTTTACGAGCTCGTCGGTTGTCACGGTGCTCACGGTTTTGGTTCGCTTTCCAATTAAGCAGGGATTTCAAAAAGGTCCTATAGCTTCATCCAACTTAGATTTTAGAGTGGTAGCCGAATTCGTCAGAATTCGGACGCAGCTCGAAAGGCGATGTCTAATGCGCTTCCTCCGAAGTCTTACGACATCGGCTACGATTGATATCCAAAATCTAAAGTTAGTCGGAGCATTAGCTGGGGACAGCAATCGCCTCGTCGGGGTTCTGGGTCGGGATCTGACCATTGACGGGGTATAGCCAGCATCCGTCGCCGCTGAGGAGACCTTGCGTTGGAACGCTGGAAATTGTACGACCACCACGTGTGATAAGCGGTTTTTCGGAATGTCGAGCGTTCAATTGCTTCAAGAGAGCGTCGGAGGCTGGCGAAAGCGTCGTGCATGAAATTGGGCAACGAATGAACTCGAATAGCCAATCGGGAACAGAATCGGAATCGGTTTTTGTCGGAATTTGCATGGAAAGCTTAGGTTTATCGCCGATTTAATGGATGGGTAAGTTTGAGTTCAAGGCCAGGAAGGCAATTGGAGTGAGGCTAGGATGCCAGCAATTGTAGGGATTCTTCAACGTCGACAAAGCATACTGGCATTCGCCGGATTCGGTCTATCCAGTCTCGGATTCTTTCCGAATGGTAGCTTAGCGCAACAACCCCAAACGGGCAATCCAGTCGCACCAACAACGACGCCGCCTGCTGGCCAATATGTCGGTTCCTTTATCGATCCCAGGACAGGCAAACAATACGATCGATATTGGGAGCTCGCGAACGTCCCGATGCCGCGATATGAGCAGCAAGAGGTTACTGAGCGTCGAATGGTACCTCAATGGGTTACCGAGAATATTAAAACCACTGAGGTTCGATATGTTCCCACGATCGAGTACCAACCCCAACAGCGTGTGCTCAATCGGTGGAATCCGATGGCCCAACCCCAGGTCGCTTTGGAATATGTACCTGTCACTCGCTATCAACCGATATATGAAGTTGTCGATCGACCCTATCAATACCAAAAGTATGTCGAACAGGAAGTAAAGGTTCTGATACCTAAGCTTGTCGAGGCTACCCAATCGCAAATGAAACTTGTCGATCGCGAGCGAACGCCGACAACTTCCCAAACGGCCGGCGCTCCGAACGCAATGCAGAATGCGGCGGAAATCGCGATGGCAAACCGCAACAGCCAAGCTCCTCGGTACACAACGCGACCGATCGATGGTTGGTACAGCGGAAGCCAAGCTCCTTCGGCATTGTATCCGTACTCGCCCTATGGCGCATACGTCGCATCCGTTCCTAGCTCGCCTTATTACGGACACAATTACGCAGGCAGTCCAGCGTTGTTGCCTGGGGGCGCTGGCCCGGTTCTTCCGATGACGCCCTATCGAATGCCGCAGACACAGTTAGTATCAAATCAGACTTTGGTTCCACCTGTTGGCTATGCTTATCCGAACACCTACCCACCAGCTTACGTTGCACCGAACATGTACGCCTCGACGAAGCCTACCTTCGCTTGGCCATCTTGGAGCAACAACAATGGTCCGCTATTCCGTCAAGATTGGTTCCGTCAGAATCAAGCATCGCCGTACGCTTATGGCTCGCAACCGACCGGAGCCTACAACTATCCAATGATGGCGAGTCAAAGCGAGGTGAACGGCACGCTTCGACCTTCGACGGCTCCTTTACTCCCGCAAGGACAGCCAGCCACATGGGGAAACAACTCACTGACCCAGGCGCCCGACTGGCCGTACTGCTGAAAC
>JANPLJ010000849.1:0-1739 GCA_031426475.1 Pirellulaceae bacterium
GTTTTCTTAGTTCTCTTCGTGGTGCAGCAGCTCGGCGGAAAAACGGACGGGTGGCGTCGACTGTCGCAACTCTATGCTTCCGACCAACCCGTCGCAGGGCTGCTTTTTAAGCATCAAACCATTCAAGTGGGCGCGATTGTCTACAAACGGTGTGTGACGCTGGGCGTTGCGGACGAGGGCATGTACGTGTCGATGTGGCGAAAGACGGCTTTGATACCTTGGAGCGAATTCAAGGCTGTAGGACAGACAAAACTATACTGGCAGACGGTTCCATTGGTGACCATAGGCGATCCAGCAGTTGCAAGCACGACGATCCCACCGAACGTGTTTGAACAAATTCGAAAGCGGCTGCCATCGCTCGACCAAAGTGATCCGTGACGGCACAGAAGGTGGTGAGAATGGTGCGTTGTGGCACATCTCAATGGGTCGCGCACGTTTTGCAGTTGCGCACTTCCTGAATCCGTCGCGAAGCCCATACGAACATTAGTCGGTGGTAAGCGCAGCGCCACCACCGGTCAATGTCTGCGATATTTTTATAACTTGTCCGAGTCGCTCTGCGACTCGGCACCATTGCTTGATGAATTGCATCCCTTTTCCCGAGTTTCGACGAGTCGCGGAGCGACTCGTCCACCAAACTGCGCAAACTTTTCAGGATGCAAGGTTGAGCTCGCAACCTTTCCGGTTGCAGGCGAATGAAACAGGTGGCACCGTATTTGCTCAGAGTAGTTACAGCCCGCAATGCAACGTCGCAATGCGGTTGAAAGTCTAGGAAAATGGATGGATATCATGACTTCCGATACGCATATTACCATGCATCACGAACATCGAGCTTGGCAGGAAGAGGCTAGTCAATGGCGAGACAACCTTCGCGTCTGGCAGCAAGAAATCGTTGCAGCACAAGGTGACCTCCGCGACGTCGAGAAGGCCTTGAACGACCATATTGACCATATGCGTCGGCATGCTGCATCGGTCCGACTGCACGAGATGGATACCGACGAACATGAACACGCTTTGGTCCTTTATGAGCGTGGCGGCGTCGGCGACGATTTGGTCGTCAAAGCGAAAGATCATGCGAGCGAAGCCAATCGGCATGCCCAATTAAGCCAAGAGCATGCGAACATGAGAGACAAACAACGAAAAGTGATGGCGGCGGCAATTCACTTTATCAAGGCGGTTCACGAGCTTTCTGACGTGTCGGAATAGGTTACGTCAAGGAGAAACATATGAGTCACTGGGTCACCGAGTTGATTGGAAGCGAGGGAGACAGCCTCCTATCGCATCGGTGCGTTGGTATCGCCAGCGAGCGTTTGCATCTGCCGGGGCCTGACTTTTTGAATCGCGTTGTATCTCAAAGCGACCGAAGCCCACGGGTGATGTGCAGTTTGGCTTCTCTCTTCCGTTCTGGGCGGTTGTCGGGATCAGGCTATTTGTCGATCCTTCCGGTTGATCAAGGCGTCGAGCATTCGGCGGGTGCTTCGTTCGCGATCAACCCTGACTATTTTGATCCAGCGAAGATCGTGCAGCTTGCAATCGAGGGAGGCTGTAATGCGGTTGCTTCAACGCTGGGAGTCCTAGGAAGCGTATCGCGACGTTATGCGCATCGCATCCCCTTTATCGCCAAACTAAATCATAACGAGCTGTTGACCTTCCCGAATTCGTATGACCAAGTCATGTTTGGCTCGCCGCGTCGAGCATACGATCTGGGAGCCGTTGCGGTTGGAGCGACCATCTACTTTGGA
>JANPLJ010000850.1:0-5300 GCA_031426475.1 Pirellulaceae bacterium
CTGGCGACGGTGGCTACGTCCGAAACTATACAAAACTTTTGCAATTTCGCCGGTCTCGTACCGTCGGATCTGCGACTTCACTATTGATCGCATCGCGCGATTCACAGTTCCGTCGTATCCCCTTTCGCAAAGGAAGCATCATGCGTAAGTCGATTTTACTCACTTTATCGTTAACGATTCTAGCGGTTGCCGTCTGGCTCGGTGCTCGTGAATTATTGCAGAAAAGCTTAGCGGCCACGACAAGTCCGCCCGATGGAGGAAAATTCATCGTTCACGAATGGGGAACGTTCACAACGTTCTCGGGTAGCGATGGCGTGTATCTGGATTTCCGACCTCTCGCAGCAACGCAGGGTGAACTGCCAGACTACGTGCTGGATCGCCTTTCGTTTTCAACGAATCTATCGAATTTGCGGGGATTCTCGAAGAATCGATTACGTGCACGCGTCCGGATGGAAACGCCGGTTACTTACTTCTACTCCGATCGTATTCGGACAGTTGACGTTAGTGTCGACTTCCCGGAAGGGTTGTTAACCGAGTTTTATCCCCCCGTGCGTGAAGTGCTCCCGCCGATCGATGAAACGAACATCTTGGGCCAAGGCGAGTTGATCGGTAAGTCGAGGCTAAGTTGGGGAAGGGTCGATATTATACCCGTCAGCGAGTTTCTACCGAATGCTCGCGATACTTCCCTGAACCAAACGATTTCGTCCAGAATCGCCCAGTCGCTTGTTCCCCATGCCGCGAACGAGCAGCACTACGCATCGGCTCGTGAGACGGATTCAGCGATCGTGCATGTTCGAAACCGAGAAGACACACAAAGCTATTTCGAAAAGTTCTTGTTCTATCGTGGAGTTGGCAAATTCCAGCTTCCAATCTCGACGCATTTCGTCAACGACAAAGCCATCGTGACTAACGACGGAGATCTTCCGATCAACTCGTGTATTCTCATCGATATAGACGGCAATCAGATTCGGGCAGCAAAGGTAGATCGACTCGGAAGTGGGCAATCACTACCATTCGATCGATTGGAATCGGTTACTCAAGAACAACTGGCCTCGATGGTCCAGCGGAGCTTGGTGGTGGAAGGATTGTATGAAAAAGAAGCGACATCCATGGTGGAGACTTGGAAGCAATCTTGGTTCACCGAGAACGGCACTCGAGTGCTTTACATGGTACCAGGTCCTACGACAGATGAATTGCTGCCGCTGAATGTCACACCCAAGCCGGACGCGATGCTGCGAGTCTTAGTTGGGAGGATGGAAGTGATGCCGCCAGCGACCGAGAAAGCGATAATCCAAACCGTATCCGATAGCTATAAGGCGCGTTTGGCCTATTCTCGTGAACAACTTACGTCCAGTACGCCAGCACCTTATCCAATCCCGGAATCCATCACTTTGTTGGGACGCAAAGCTGAGCCTGCGCTCGCGAGAGTCATAAGCATCACGGCGGATGCAAACGTGAAGTACGAGGCGGAATCGCTGATCAAGCAGTTGCAATCGATGCATTCTCAGCAGTAAATGAAATGGGACTTCAGAGCAAAATCCAATTTTTATGTAGCTCCTGTTTAACCGCGTTTCAGACGTAGCCACCGTCGCCAAGACGGTGGACGAAGTGCCTTAGACTATCGATTTTACGCGGATTTAGAAGCTTCGTGCGTCCACGCTCTTGTCGAGCGTGGCTACGAGAGCTGACGATCTGCGAGAAGTGTTATATTTCCAGGTATATTTCCTGGTATATTTCTTGGTATATTTCCTGTATCTCGATCCGTTGATTTTTCTAAATAGCACCCCTAAGAGCCAGGAGTAAACGTGGGTTCGATGAAGAATAAACGCCGCCGTCGCGTAAAGAGAGAATGGGCGGAATTTCAAAGTCAGCATGAACTGTCGGACAGTGATTTGAAACTAGCGATTCAAACCGGTTATCCGCTCAGAAGATTTCAAGAATTGCTTGCTGCAGAACTCCCTGAGGGCGGTATTTCTAAGGCTCAGCAAATCCAGGAGCTTCACCGAAAGTGGCAGGAGAATACCAAAGCTCGCCAGGCAGCTATCGAAGCTGGGCTGATTCAGCCGAAGAACAAGAAGAAAACAGAAAGAAAACCAAAGCATGATCCAGAATGGGCAAAGGCAAAGCAACTCTGCCGCTTGAACATGGACGACATTCGCAAAGCAAAAGAGCTGGGGATGAGTCCGCGAGCGTTGATGAAGAACATTCCCACTCCCAATCAGCAATGGAAAACGCCTGTTAAAGTCTGGATCCACGAATTGTATGAGAAACGCTTTGCCCGGTCTTCGCATATAATGCCCGCAGATCCTTAGTCGCTCGCTGATTGCGACGCTTTCCCCAACATCCGTCGTATTCGCTGTCTCCCTCATTTCGCTGTCGATTGATTCATTAAAAAAATAAACAATGAGTCAACGTGAATCGATTCTTCAATTCCTGGAAGTTCGAGTGCAGTGTGTAGCGTTTTCCAGTTGCTCTCATGATCGAACAGCCACTGAACGCGATCCTGAGACTCACTCCTGCCTCGCAGAACATCATGTTGGATGGACGCCATCCTCTGAATAGACAAGTGAACAAATCCATTCCTGAGGCCCCCACTCACCGATCATCGCGGCAACTCCCTTCCCTTCTGAGAATCAATCCTTCAGCAACACCATCGACAACACAGAATTCCAAATTCCAGCCAGCATCGCCACCACGAAGCACTCCGACTTTTGTCACTCGATTAAAAGTGAATATCCATTGCTCACCGTAACGATTCTCGAAGTAACCAATGTAGCAATCGCCTGCACCGCCTCCAACACAGCAACTCGCAACTGAATCAGGTTTTATTCTGTCGAGCAATACATTATTCAGTTGATCGAACGGGTTTCTGTACAGCCGTGATCACGGAATTGGTTGTTCTTGCGGCTCATAAATCAGCCAGCGCGGAGCGATTTGATCCGCTTCATCTGCCGTTACGAGCCAACGAAGCAAGCGATCCTTCATTTTCATGACGGTAGTTTGATGTTCAACGTTAGCTGCGAGATTGACGTGTTCTCCCGGATCTGTTTCAAGATCAAAAAGCTCTTGATATCCTTCTGGATAGTAATTGAACTTCCATCGATTGGTGCGAACCATCTTGGCATCCGGATGCCGCACTCCATCCACCCCGCCCCCTTTTTCAAATGATAAGAACAGCTTTCCACCGGTGATGACTTCCGGAATTATGTTTTCGCTGAATATAACCTCGTGCGGTGCGTATGAGCGGCCGAGATTGGCGATCAACGGCGCAGTCGCTGCGATTGTAGTTCGGTCGCAAAACTTCCAGCCGAAAACTGAATGCACCAAGCAAGCCCGCAAGACAGCATGATTGGAAATGAGTGTAATGAGATGTTCAAAAGATACTCGCCTTGGGCGTTAGCTGGTAAACTGCAAATCCGGTAACGTTCCTTTCCCGGAACCAAACTGGTCGGTCTCGACTCCTAACCATTGAAGCATCGAAACGTAGAGCCGGCAGAGCGGCATGTTGTTTTCTTGGTCAAAATGCAAGCTTTGACCGTGCCGGAATCCCCCGCCGGCTAATATAATCGGCAGGTTCTTGCAGTTGTGGCTCGATGCATTGCCCATCGCGCTGCCAAACAGAACCGATGTATGATCGAGCAGCGAACTTCCGCCTTCTTGAACGCTGTTCAACTTTCGCAGCAGCTCGCCGACGGCCGCCATTTGCTGCTGCTGAATCATCTTCAATTGTGTCAGCTTTTCCGGATCTTGCCCATGATGCGAAAGACTGTGGTATTCGATCGATACGCCGGGAATCGGTTGAACAGAATTTGAACCACCAACGTACAAGGTGACAAATCGAGTGGAGTCGGTCTGCAGTCCAAGGAAAATCAGATCGAGCATTAACTTCAGTCTCGTGATATCGTCGTTGGGATCAGCGACGTCTTTCGGCGCTTTGTATTCGACCTTGGGTTTTGGCTTCGTCGCCCATTCTTGATTGCCGACGAGTCGACGTTCGAGGTCGCGAACGGCCGAAAAATATTGATCCAGTCGTTCGCGATCGGGTTGGCTGACTCGATCTTGCAACTCTTTGGCCGGAACGATCACGGCATCGAGGATACTTCGCCCCTCTTCGAGTCGCTGAACTTGCGCTTGCACTTGTGACTTGGTACCGTCTACAAACATTTTGGCAAAGAGAGCCGACGGCCTCGTTTCGAGCGGAATTGCCACGCCCGATCGACTGAACGAAATCGTTCCGCTTCGAGTTCCCAATGCCATCGACGGAAACCGAGTATCCGGACGCAGCTTCTCCACGAGAAATTGATCGAGCGAAATCGAATTTCGGAAGGTGGGTGCCCCCGGAAATCGAGCGGCCGTCAAGAAAGTCGAGTCGCTGGCATGTCCCAAAGTAACATCGGGATGCGACGTGCCGTTGAGAACGGTCAATCGATCGCGCAGGTCGCCGCCGATCGCTTCGAGATACGGTGTAAGCGGATAGTCCGCGCCGGCTTGTTCGGGAAAGAAATTCGGGCCATGCAATCCGAGAGCAAAGTTCATCGCAACCATACGGCGCGGCGGGTTGGCTAACTCAGCGGCACGCCCGGGTTTGCAGGTCGACTCCAGCAGCGGCAATGCTAAACCGACCCCGACCGAGCGAAGGAAGGTACGTCGTGAAGCGGGAGAAATTTTCATCTTACTTGTTCCTGAAAGTAGAACTCTGTACGACTTCATGGATCAACGTTCGAAATCCGTATTGTTTAGCAACAGAAGCATCCAAGATTGCATTTACCGTTTCTCGATCCGAAAACTCCAAACGATGGCCCGTCGCATAGACAAGTAGCTTTTCCGTCATGGATCGAGCCATTTGCTGTGGGTCCGCTAGCATAAGCTGCTTGAATTCGTCGATGTTGGTAAATCGGCGACCATCCGCAAGTTCATCTGCGCAGTCAACATCAAGCCCTTTACCTACCGCTTTCACTTGACCGGAAAAGTGAGCTACCTGCACTTTTTGGCGACCATTTCCGGAAACAACTCGATAAAACTCGCGCCAGCCACCGATCACATCAAAGCTCTCCAAGGCGTTTCCAATTGGATCGATTCTTGTATGGCATACAGCACAGCTCTCGTCTTCGCGATGTTTTGCTAATTGTTCTCGAATCGTTTGGGCTCCTCGAATATCGGGTTCGATCGCCGCTACATTTTTCGGAGGAGGCAAAGCCGGCGTGCCAAGCAGATGATCTAAAACCCAAGCCCCGCGAACCACCGGAGACGTATTCGTTCCGTTCGACGTGACCTTGAGAACAGCGGCCTGCGTCAACACC
>JANPLJ010000851.1:0-5636 GCA_031426475.1 Pirellulaceae bacterium
TGTTAGGGCCGGTGATCAACAGCACTCGACCATGCTCGGCACCGACGAATGTATCGTTCGGGACAAACGTTCCTTGAGGCAGCATCGCATCCAAGACCGGGTGTCGTCCCTCGTTGATCTCTAATCGCGGCTGGTCATCGATCGTCGGACGAACGTAATTTTGTTTCACCGCCAATTCAGCCAAGCCTGCGAGAACATCGAGTTCCGCGAGCGCGTTCGCTGTTTGCTGTAATGACGGCGTATGAGCATGTACCGCCGCACGCAATTCGAGAAACAATTCGTATTCTAAATTCTTTGCCTGTTCTTCAGCAGTTAAAACTTTTTCTTCATATTCTTTTAGTTCTGGAGTGATGTAACGTTCCGCGTTCTTGAGCGTTTGTTTTCGAATAAAGTGTGGAGGAATTCGCTCGCGGTGCGTGTTGGTTACTTCCAGGTAGTAGCCAAAGACGCTTGTGAAGCCAACTTTGAGGGAAGAGATCCCTGTTTCTTCGATCTGCTGTGCTTGATAGCGAGCGATCCAGTCTTTGCCACCGCCTGCCAGTCCATGAAATTCGTCCAATCGCTCACTGTAACCGGCGCGGATGAAGCCACCGTCGCGAACTAAAAGAGGACAATCATCAACCAACGCCGTATCGAGTCGTTTCTGCAAATCTTCGAGCAGTTCAATGCGTTCAAACAGTTTGGTGAGGCGATCACTGTTTCGAATTTCCAAAAGAGCCTTCAACTTAGGCAACTGAGCCAGCGTTTTTCCAACTTGCTTTAAATCGCGAGGCCCGCATCGACCTGTTGCTACGCGTCCCAGCAATCGCTCCAGGTCATAGACGTCCGAAAGAAGCCCACGCGTCGTTTCGCGAAGACGTTTCTCTTTGAAAAACTCTTCGACAGCTCCCAAACGCGACTCGACTTGGCCTCGATCGATCAACGGAGATGCAAGCCACTGAGCGATTCGGCGAGCACCCATGGGCGTGACCGATTTATCCATCACCTCTAGTAGCGATCCGGCGCGTGAAGCACCGCGAATCGTATGCGTCAATTCCAGGGATCGTCGCGTCGCAGCGTCGATCTCCAAGAAACGACCTTGCCGTGCTGGCAGTAGCGAACTGATATGGTCAAGACTGTTCTTTTGTGTTTCTAACAGGTAAGCCATTGCGGCTCCGGCTGCACCGATCGCCAGTTCATCTCCGGCGGCCCATCCCATTCCTTCTAGGTCGAGCACCCCGAAATGCTCACACAGTACGCGCCGAGCTTCCTCGAAACCGAACTGCCATGCGGGTCGATGAGTGTGTGTCCAACGAGTATCGGTCGCTCCATCGCGCGCGTTCCGAAGATTGCCGTCGTCGTCACGAAGCAAGACTTCCGCTGGTTCCAATCGAGCCAGTTCGTCTTGTAGCTTCTCAGCCGCGAACACCCCCGCTTCAAATCGCCCCGTCGAAAGTTCGACCCAAGCGATTCCTACCTGCGAACCAATCAAACTGGCTGCTGCATTCGAACGTTGTGGATTGGATTTCGCTTGGCTACTACTACCAGGATTGGCGACGCTGATCGCGACCAAGAGATTGGGGGCCAGTGGGTCCAGCAATGCATCATCGGTCAGTGTCCCCGGGGTAACGATCCGAGTCACCTCGCGACGAACGATTCCCTTGGCTTGCTTGGGATCTTCCATTTGATCGCAAACGGCGACTCGATGCCCACCACGGATCAACTTAGCAAGATACCCTTCGAGCTGATGATGCGGAAAACCAGCCATCGGAACGGGATTCTCACCTTTGTCGCGACTGGTGAGCGTCAGTCCAAGAATTCGAGCGGCTGTCTTCGCATCGTCATGAAATAACTCGTAGAAGTCCCCCATGCGAAAAAACAAGATCGCATCGCCGCTCGCGGCCTTGGCTTCCTGGTACTGCTTCATCATCGGCGATAGATTCATGATGAAACTGTTTTACCAGTTTTGTGACCTCTCTTCGAGTCCATCCACTATTCGGCAGCGGTTTGGTCATCAAGACCATAGTCTTTAAGTTTCTTGTGCAGCGTATTGCGGTTGATCCCCAGTTTTGTCGCTGTCTTGGTTTGCACTTGGTTACAATTTGCGAGCACTTGAATGATCAGCTCCTTTTCGACGCGATCGACGACTCGGCGATGTAGATCATCGGCATCAGGTGGAGCCGACCGAATCCCCTCGGCAACGACTTCGGCCGTCAGTGTTTCGACGTCCATGACTCGCATTGTCGAAAGCGACGACGTCTTCTTTTCGGAACCGACGACATATCCCGGCAACTGTTCGACAGTTAGTTCGTCGGTCTCCGCCATCACGACGGCCCGTTCGACGTAGTTTTGCAGTTCTCGGACGTTGCCGGGCCAGTGGTAGTCCTGCAACGCCTGCATCGCTTCGCGCTGGATGTGAACAACGTACCGATCGTTGACGGCACTATAGTGGTTGAGGAAGAAAGCGACCAACGCGGGAATATCTTCGCGGCGTTTTCGAAGCGGCGGAATCTCGACAGGTACCACATTCAGTCGCCAGTAAAGGTCTTCGCGAAAGCGTGCTGATTCAATCTCCTGCGCGAGATCGCGATTGCTCGCTGCAATGACGCGTGTATCGACGGAAACCGTTTCGGTATCGCCGACACGCTCAAATTCCTTCTCTTGCAAGACACGCAAGAGCTTCACTTGAAGATGAAGCGAGGTGCTATTGATTTCGTCAAGAAAAATCGTCCCCGTATGCGCAGCTTCAAAACGACCGGTGCGATTGTTGATAGCCCCTGTAAAGGCCCCTCGAACGTGCCCGAACAATTCGCTCTCCAACAAACTCTCACTGAGTGCTCCACAGTTCACCTTGACGAAGGGACCAGCTTTTCGATGGCTCAACCGGTGAATGGCGTTGGCAATCAACTCTTTACCAGCGCCTGTTTCGCCAAGAATCAGAACGGACGCATTGGTTTTTGCGACTCGCCGCGTCATTCGGTAAACTTCTTGCATTGCCGGCCCCGAGCCAATAATGCCGCTGATCGGACCTGCCGAGTCATGCGGCTCATCTTGTTGGCTGTTTCGTGACATTGCGAACAACTGGCTAAAAAAAGACTAATTCGTTACCGGTTCGACGTGCGATCGGAATAAAAGTCGATCGATGGAATCCATTCGGGGGATCGGTGAACGTCGCTGGATTTCGTTGAGCAGAGCGGACGTCAAATCGATGTTGGAAGTTACCGACGAATAATGAATCTGTTGGACGCCTTCATCTGCCAAGATCGCTCGCTGCGTCACACCGACTCTTTCCGTTAGTATTGCCAAAGGTAGCGAACTTGTCCGCGGGAACGCGCGAATTCGCTGAACTAGTTCCGAAAGGCTCATTTCCAAAACACGATCGACCAGGAATACATATTCGATCGGCTGGGGTTCTTGGATAACGCGCAGTGTTTCCCTTGCGCTCGACGTTCCCACCGCTCGAATTCCTAATAGCGAAAGATGTTTGGAAAGGCTGTCTCGGAGTTCGACGCTGCCGCCGACGATCAGCGCCAGAGGTTTACTCTCCAAACGAAGCATCTCCTGTTTCGTTTGGTCGTAGGCGAACTTCCCTTCAAATCCGCTATCCGAATCAGGGCGGTTTCCGAGCGCGATTGCCGAGGCATAACGAAGCGGAGGCGATGAGTATTTCACGGATTCTGAAAGCCGGCGAACTGTCGTCGAAGCATTCGTCGGATTCAGCGGCAATGCAATGCTCATCGCCTGAATCGCTCTCAATTGAGCGGCCTGCAGTTTCGCTTTCTTAGCGGCTTCCCAAACGAGTCCGACGTAGTCGAGATTCTCATATGCACCGACAGGAAGGAACTCGTTTCGAAATGCCTCCTTTTCCAGCCCAAGTAAAGGCGAAAGACGATGATTGCGCTCTAGAATCATGGCTGTTGCCAGCGCCGAATCGCTGCCTAGTTGGGGGCTGAGTTGGATGACCAATCTCGCTACCTGGTAAGCTCGTTCCAGATGCATGTTCGCTGTATCCTCGAACTCGGTGATCAATCGTTTTCCATCCGCCGACCATCGCCACACGCTATTCGAACTGGTTGTCGGCTCAAGGCGTGAAACCGAAAATTCATTCAGTTGCGATTGCATTTGATTCTGAACATATCTCTGAGACGCTTCGGCTTGGGGCAAAGCCTGTCCCGATGGCGACAGCACTTTGCTGATCTGGCGATAGGTCTCGCTTTCGGGTGTGATCGTATAAAGCGCCGACGCGAGTTCAGCCATGTATGCTGGTCCGGGGATTCGAGCCGCGACGAGCAGCAATCGCTCGCGCGCAGCGCTGTTCGATGTTGCGATCGCGGCCTTCAGCGCAGCTTCACCCTCGGCTCGCATCGTAATAATCGTCTCGGACATAATGGCTGGAGGCGCCGCATCGGAACTCACAACGGACTCCAGCATCGCTGCTAAGCCTGTTTCGCCAGACGCTTGGATCGCCAAGACACCACGCTTCCGATCGATCAATTCCTTGGAATGCAAAAGGTGAATTGCGTTTTGTAAGGTCTCAGGCTTGCGTGCGGCGGCCGAAGCCAAGTCGATAACTTTCTTAGCTACCGCGCGTTGTTGTTCGCTAAGCTTCCCGGCATCTCCCGCGAGTTTGAACCATGTCTCCAGCCCTGCAGCGCGTTCCATTTTTATCGCGATCGACTCGTCGATCGAACGCTTGGCTAGATGATCGAGATAACGAGCGACCTCGTCCCATCGTTCGATTCGGGTCATATAGAGTATCGCACGACTGATCTCTATTTCGGACTGAGGCGGATTCCTGCGAAGCGATCGCACGACCACGTGACTATCTTCGAGAGCCGAAGCGGTTGAACCAGTTGAGTTGGAAACGGTGGGCGCAACTGGTTCACCAAAGCCCGATGGAGCCGGTTCCGTTCCACCAAAAATGCCGTCCGTTTGTGCAAAGCACTCGATCGGCAGCGCAAGCCAACTAAGCAGAAACAGAAGCTTCAACGGATTGGTTTGTTTCATCGAGTTTCGCTCACAGACAATTCTCTTTCCCAACGTAGTATCTGTTCGGCAACCCGCTCGGGATTGCTGGAACCATAAGATCGATACGCAGAAACAGCTCCGTCAACACCTAAACACGCTCGCAGTTCGCCTTCTAGATTGCTATCGACGCTTTTCAGTTCAGCATCTGTCAGCGAAGCCAGTCCGACACCGCGCTTTCTTGCAAGGCCCACCAACGAACCGACTAAATGATGTGCCGACCGTTGAGGCATTCCGCGGATCATCAAGTGCTCCATCAAAGCGGTGGCATCCAAGTAGCCATGATCTAATCGCGATCGAATCGCTTCGACTTGAAGCTCGGCGCCCTCGACAATTGGGATCGCTAATTCCAAACATGCTTGAACGGTATCAAACGAGTCGAATAGAGGCGGCTTGTCTTCTTGAAGGTCGCGATTGTAAGCTAACGGAAGACCTTTGATCAAAACTAATAGCGTTTGAAGGTTACCGATAACACGAGCGCTCTTGCCTCGCGTCAACTCCAACGTGTCGGGGTTAATCTTTTGTGGCATGATCGAGCTGCCTGTACAAAACTGATGCGGCAGCTTGAGGAATCCGAATTCGAACGTCGACCAGAGGATCCACTCCTCGGCCCAACCGCTTAAGTGCTCGGC
>JANPLJ010000852.1:0-7749 GCA_031426475.1 Pirellulaceae bacterium
GTCCCATCCTCGACGAGCTTGAGGCGCGCCGATCGTGACTGAACCCGCGCGCCCTCTGCGCCTCAGCGCATTGAAAATCCCTCAATTCGCGCGCATATGGCTCGGAGTGAGCCTTCGCCCATTCTTCGCGATCTTGATCGCCTTAGCGACTGCCGCCAATTGAGAGCCAAGTCCACTGGTTGGGAACGGAAACGCGGGTGTACCGGGTAGCGTCGTGGTTGACCACGCTGCGCTTAAGGCTGCGGCTGCGTCGCGTGCTTCTACGCGACTATTGCGGATCGTCTTCTCCAAGACATCGGTATAGACCTGAGACGCGTAGTCAGATTGAACACCGGTGTAGATTCGGTCGTAACTGGCGGTTCCGTTGATGCCGGTAAGCGGCGTAGCGCCTCCTGCATTGGTCGCAGTGATTCCACCAATCGTATACGAACCGATCTGATCGCCCGTCAGCATCAGGCTTTGACCGCTGGTCGATATCGCCGAATAAACATTGCTTGCGGATGTACGCGTTGCATCGGGATAGGCCGTAATCAAATCCATCATCTTCCCGGCCCAACCTTTAACCTGGTTGCGCGACGTCGGAATCGCAGTCTGCCAATGTCGTTGCAGGTCAGGGTGGCTATAGAGCCCAATCGGTTTGACTTTCGTGGTCATAGCGAATTCGCCATTGTTCAGAATCGGCTGGACCAACGAACCGCAATTCGCGATAAATGTCGCGTGACCAGCATCGTAAATCTGTTTTAGGTAAGTAAATCTGGGATGTAGTCCAAAGGTTCTAGGTCCACCTGGAGCGTTATCCACAATTGGATTGAGATAGCCATAGTTCGTCCCCGTCCAGTCTCCGTCATCAATGCCGTTCGCTGGGTCTCGTCGTTTCAAAGCGGCCCCAGATCGCGTGTTGGCATATTCTGCGAAACTCGTATCGCCTTGCGTGGTGCCATGCGGCGTTAAGACGTTGAATGAATCGATCGCACCGTTGAAGAAGAGACAAACGAGCGCCTTGTATCCTCCGACCGGCTCGATGGGGGAGCTATCCGCCATCACGGCACTCGTCATTTTCAGATGCATCAACGTCGACAGAAACGTCGAATTCGTCATCGCACCGCAGGCCCCACCCATTTTGAGAAGGTTGCGTCGAGCCTGAAAAAAGGAACGCTCGTGATTCGATTTGCTTTTAGACATAAGGGATTCCTCGGTTTTTTTCAGTGTGCGCTTTTGGACAAACAGAATCAAATGACTAGTGAAATGAATAGACCAACAAGATTATTCGGTTACCAAGAAACTTGGAGCTGTAACAATCGCTAGGATGGCGCCTTGTGCAATGCTCAAAGCCTCTGCGTTTGTAAGCGGGGGAACCAAGCGAGTAACCTCGGCTTGCATTTCGGTTCGCAACCGATTTTTATAGCCTTGGGATAAGGTTCCGCCGCATAGGTACAGATCGAGCCGCTCGATAAGTTTGTCGAAATCGGCTGCGGTTGGTGATCCGGCCGTACCGAATACGAGATTCCGTTCGGCCGTGAAGTCGAAATTGACTTTTACACGCGTCGACTCTGTCGAAAGCGTTAGGACGTTTGCTGTGTTCGTTGTGCTCGTTCCCGTAACCGTGCTGCCGGAAATCGACCCGATGTTTTGGATACCTTCATTGCGATACTGATTGACGATCAAGCCACGAAAGAAGTTGTTCGTATTGTTGGACGTCACTGCCGTCACGATGTTGAACTCGGGGGCAACCAAAACACCGGTCGGGATACGCGACGACAGTGGCAGCGTTTGCAACTCTCCTGAGGGGCGAAACTCAGCCAAGTAGAAATTGAATACCGAGGGCGCTTCATAGGGAGACTGGTCGAAAGTGCCATCCGTACTACCTAGTCGATACTCGGTTCCGATAACGTTCGCAACCGGCGCCGGAATGGTTGTCAATGCGGGGAATACTCCAGCAATTGCCTTCTGATATTCAACCGGTGTTGTCGGATGCTTGAAGAAGCGTATAAAACGCGTGTAGTTGACAGCCGGCTCCTGGAGTCGCGAATCCTCGGACCCCATCGTTGTTACGATGAACTTGTTGATCGGTGCCCGTTGATATTGGACGCGGATCGGCTGCCAGGCCTCGGGATCGGTCAAGATCGCTCGAACGACTGCCAGGATGTCACCTCGAACGCCCGACCCATTGTTCTTGAACTTGGCTACGATGCGGCCAACGTAAGATTTCGAAGGATTCGATTTGACAAAGCGTTGAATGAGCCGCTGTACAATAAACGGCGGGCAGCTTTGATGATTCACCAAGCCCGTGAGGGCCGCATCGATCTCCGCATTTGCCTGGCCTTCCCCTACCAACGAAGTCGGGAACGCGGCGTTTGCGCCGATCGGGTTAGTCAAAACCAGTCCGCTCAATAGTTCCTTGCTACTTCGATCATGTTGAGACGGCGCCATTCGCATCGGAACTTGAAACTTTACCGATCCGTTCGGGTCGGTCGACGTACCCGCTGAGTACGGACTATAGGGATTGAGAGTTGTAACCGACGGAGAATACGTCCCATAGCCATACCCGAGCCCGGTAAAGACTTGCGCGTATTCGCGAATATCATCTGCGTCGTAGGTTGGGATGGAGCCAAACGCGTCTGTTTGCTGCGAGCCATCATCGTTCAACATATACAAGCCAATCGTGAACAATTGCATGACTTCACGAGCATAATTCTCGTCAGGAAAAACTCCACCCTGGGCTCGCCTATTTCCACGGTAGCTCAGCCAATCTCCCATGATCGAGCTGTACGTGACCTTGCCCAAGATATTGCGAAAGTTCCCGAAAGCATTGGTCACAAAGATGTCGTAGTACCCAGTGAGTCCTTGGAAGCGGCCACGCGTTGGTGCCGGAATTTCACCTGTTACGACGGCCTCAAATTCCTCTTCGTTGAAGTTCACCCCGTTATTCGAGACGGAGAAAATCTGAGATAGTGCCCAAGCGGTTTTTTGGCGAAGCTGGTCTTGGCCAGCGATGGAGTTGTGATACCAAGCGCGCGTCCGCGGTGTTGTGCGGCTCATCGTGTTTGTTGTATTGATCGTCGCGTTGCTTGCGGTGTAGACATAATTCGGCGCGATGCCCGTTCGGTTGTAAATCGCCCAGTACGGAATGTCGCCTTCGACAAATGATTTTTCTAATGGCGATTGCAATGAAGGCGTTAGGCCTATCTGCGTATCGATCCAAGCATTGGCCGCAGCAACCGTTCCGATTGCCCGCATCTGGGTCGCGAGCGCATCGACTTCGGCGATGGTCGCACCAAATGTGGCATGCGTTAGGAACTGCGTCGCCTGTATCTTCGACGTTAGCTCGAGGACGCTCTCGCGAGTGGTCACGACGAAGTCCGCGGCGTTTGCTATTGGGCCTGCAAGGAACAGGCAAACGAATGCATATAACGATCGAGCCGCAAAGGATGGAAAGACGAGACGCTTACGCATGAAAGCCTCCTAAGAACCGGAACATGAAATGCATTGGAAGATAAGTGCAGTTAACGAAATGGAGGAACTAGTGTTCATAAACAACCTAGTTAAACCATACCTCCGTTGATAATCCGAAGGAACGGTATTCTCTCGCAAGCGATAACGCAATAACGGAATGAGTCACTTTAGGTAGCGACTAATTTCCTGTCAATGCGCTATTGACCAAGCTTGTCAAGGATATTCAGAAGAGTATCAAATCACAAGGAAAAATGGCTATGTAGGTTGATATATTCAACCTGGTTTTGTTTTTCACCGTAGGCCGGAACAAGCAGCCAATTGTGTTTGTCAATTTGAGAGAGATAGACTGCGCTGTTCCGGCTATAGGAGACCGTGGTTCTGCCGGAACGGCGTCGCCAACGTTTTATAGAACATCAACGTTTGCCGGCGACTTGTTCCGGCCTACGGACGTAGCCACCGTCGCCAAGACGGTGGACGAAGTGCCTGTGACTACCGATTTTCGAGGGTTGTAGGAGCTTCGAGCGTCCACGCTCTCGGCGAGCGTAGCTGCGAGAGCCAAACTAGGGGGGCATGTTGATATATTCAACCTTCAATCTGCTTGGCGGGGATAGTATTTCCGGCACAACCGGAGTACTCTTACACCCGAGGGAGCTCGCCCTTAAAGGATTGTTAACGGGAATCGGAAGCCCATTGAAATGCTTGGCGAGAACCCGGTGTCGCCATTCGCTCGCCAAGGAATCGCTACGTTCGCGGAGCGAATTGCGCCTGTGGTTTGCCCTATCACTTCTTATCTATCTATTTGTCTTCTCCTTTCTCCGGTAGCTGAGCAAAATGAAATTACGAGAACACGTCTCTGGTCTGTTGTCTCATCTCAAAGGCTCAAATGACACTCAGAAGCAACGAAAACATCGCCATTTGCGATCGTTGCTGGTCGAACAGCTGGAGGGACGCCGATTGTTGGCCGTTGTTGACTTAGCGACGATCGGGTCGCAAGGAACGATCTTCTACGGCGCCGATGCAGCCGATGCGAGCGGGATCTCGGTAAGCAGTGCCGGCGATATCAATGGCGATGGCTACGATGACATGATCATCGGATCGCTTCAGGCCGATGCATCGGGGAATGCGAAATCCAATGCGGGCGAAAGTTACGTTGTGTTCGGTGCTGCAACTCTGCCCGCCACGATCGATCTTGGAACGATGGCACTCAGCGTCGGATTCAAAATCTTCGGTTCCGATATCGATGACTTCAGTGGTTCGTCGGTGAGCGGCGTGGGCGACGTGAACGGAGATGGCCTCGATGATCTTATCGTAGGTGCCAGCTTTGGCGACGCATTGACTAACCTCAAATCATACGCTGGTGAAGCCTATTTGATCTTCGGCGCGCCGTCATTTGCTGCGAACATCGATCTCTCCGCTTCGCTCGGCTCTGCCGGAATGAACATCTATGGTGCTGGCGCTTTTGACCAAGCTGGTTTTTCGGTTAGCAATGCTGGCGATGTGAACGGAGACGGTTTCAACGACTTGGCAATCGGTGCGAATCAAGCTGCAGCAGCCGGCAATGCCAAGACGGGAGCAGGCGAAAGCTATGTTATTTTTGGTTCCGGAACATTGCCAGCGTCGATCGATCTTGCGACCCTCGGATCTGCTGGGATCACAATCTACGGTGCGGACGCCTACGACCAAAGTGGATATTCGATCAGCAGCGCCGGCGACGTGAACGGTGACGGCTTCGACGATTTAATCATAGGTGCTGTCGGCGGAGACGCCTTGGGCGGAGCGAAATCATTTGCCGGCGATAGTTACATCATCTTTGGAAGTATTGCCCTCCCGTCGACCATCGATCTTGCAGTGCTCGGTACTGCGACGGGCTCGGCAGGTGTGACGATTTTTGGCTCGGACATCAACGACGAAAGCGGCTTTTCGGTCAGCAGCGCAGGCGACGTGAATGGCGACGGCTTTGACGACGTGATCGTTGGCGCTCGATATGCGGACGCCGCGTCCAATGCCAAGGCAAACGCTGGTGAAAGCTACGTCATCTATGGTGCCGTTTCGTTGCCCGCGACCATCGATTTGTTCAGTCTTGGTTCCGCCGGCATCATTATTTACGGGCTCGACGCTGGCGATCAAAGCGGCTTTTCGGTCAGCGGAGCTGGCGACGTCAATGCCGACGGCTATGACGATTTAATCATCGGTGCGTTGGAAGCGAACACCAACGGAAACACACGGGCTACTGGTGGCGAATCGTATATCATCTTTGGCGGTCCAGCATTGTCGGCGACGATCGACGTGTCGTCTGCGGGGATCTCTGGAGCCCCAGGAACTGAGGGCGTCACGATCTACGGTTTCGGGACGGGCGACAAGAGCGGTACTTCGGTCAGCGCTGCCGGCGACGTCAATGGTGACGGTTTCGACGACGTGCTCATCGGAGCTTTCGCTGCGGCTGCCTTGGGGAATCTCAAAGCTGGTGCCGGTGAAAGCTACGTCGTCTTTGGTCGAAACACTTTTACGAATTCGATCACGGGAGGCAATCTGGGAACCTCAGGCTCGAACACGATCAACGGAACGGCAGGAGTTGATCTGATCAACGGCGCTGACGGCGATGACACATTAGTCGGTGCAGGTGGAGCAGACGTCATCAACGGCGGTCGCGGCAATGACATACTTGCCGTTAGCGATCTCTCGTTCAATCGCATCATTGGAGGAAACGGCAGCGACACATTGCGACTTGACGGAAGCAGCATCTCGCTTGATCTCGAAGTCCTCGCCGACAATCGGATTCTCGGAATTGAAACGATCGACCTCACCGGCAGCGGCAACAACACACTGACGCTCGGTCGCAAAGATGTTCTTCGAATTTCCGATACGTCTATTTCCAACACGCTACTGGTGCGAGGCAACGCCGGAGATAGCGTTTCGACGCTCGGTTGGACGCAAGGTGCCAATGAAACGATTGGCCCGGATACTTTCAAGGTTTACACGCAAGGGAATGCGACACTCAAGGTGATGCTTGCGGTCAGCGTCCAATACACGCTTGATACCTGCCGGGTCCACCGCAACTGGTTTCTCCATAAAAACGTGCTTGCCCTGCTTTACACATTCTTCAAAGTGCTGGGGACGGAAGCCTGGAGGCGTGGTAAGAATGACTACATCTGCCAGTGCAATGTCTTTTTTATAAGCATCAAAACCAACGAATTTGTTTTCTGCCGGTACTTTAATACGCTCCTTTGGGTTAGCGCCTTTAGTAGTACCCGACCAATCCTGATAATCGCTGCTGGTAATGTCGGTGTAACACTTGTCCAATCGGTCTTTGAAGGCATCCGCCATCGCTACCAATTGGGTGTTTTGCTTCACGCTAAGGGCTTGAACCACTGCACCTGTACCTCTGCCGCCGCAGCCAATGACCGCTACTTTAATCACGTCATTACCGGCTGGGAAATACTGATGTGCCTGACTAAGCGTAGGGAGAACGAGTGCGCCTCCCACTAAAATGCCGCTCTTTTTAAGAAAGTCGCGTCTATCTGGTTTGTTAGATTTCATAATGAATATTTTAGGATGGTTTATTAATCAAAAATATGTTTTCTATTTTATAAACATTAACTTAGTTATTATATTTTTAAATTGGGTTTCGCCACGAAGTATTTCAAAATTAAGAATTATAAAAGAATAGATTATGTATTAAAACTCATTATGTTGACGCATATGCGACATTCGTTAATACACAGCGGTTTTATATAGTAGAATATTTTATGGTTTTGTAACCATTCTAAATCAGCATTAACATATCTGAAGGTGAATCAGTGTTCTATTATCCCTTTAGGTATTTATCAAAGAAAGCGTTGGCTTCTTCTTTACTGGGTTGTTTTGCTGGTTTTACAATTCGGAAACCTACAAATGGCGCATCGGTATTCCACCATTTTGAACGGGGGATTTGTGGGTCGCGCCGATTCCACACCGGGTCTTGTTTGACTCTTGCGGCAGGTCTTAATGATTCTGGTTTATCCTGGTAAGAACCCCCTTTCACGGTATGTAAAGCGCGAATATTACTCGGTTCAATCAATGGATTTGTAAGATTGTCGCCAATTTTCGCAAAATAATCATCCGTGTATTCATCCATTGCCCATTCTGCAACATTACCTAGCATATCATACAAACCCCAGGCATTGGGTTTTAATTGTCCGATTTTTTGATATTTATCGCCACTATTTTCATTATACCAGGCATATTCTTTTAAAACATTACTTTTTTTACCAAAAGGATAAGTTTCTGTACTACCTGCGCGGGCAGCATATTCCCACT
>JANPLJ010000853.1:0-3222 GCA_031426475.1 Pirellulaceae bacterium
CCTTCTCGTCGAACTCGAATACTCGCTGCCACACTAAGGCCGCCTAGCACGCATACGAGTCGTTCTTAGCTACGTTTCTGTTCGTCGATTTTTTTCAAAAAGATAAAAAGCTTTTTCTTGAGGGTTGGTGAAAGTTCAGGCATTAGCGTAACGAAGGCACGCCTTGCTTGAACGGCTGTCAAGACAGCGATGCTTTTATCGATCTGAGGCCGGGTTCTTTTTGTCTGGCTTGGCGGGTTTGACTGGCTTGGCGGGTTTGTCGGCACGCTTGGTTGGAGACCATTCGGCAGGAGCGGGATTGGGAACCGTCAATGGGTTCGTATCCGAATGGTTGTCCATCTCCTTCTGTAACAACGCAGTCAACTCGGCGATTTTGCCTTGATGCTCCGGTTTTTCAGCGAGGTTGTTCAGCTCGTGCGGGTCAACGCTCAGATCGAAAAGCTGGGTGCGGTCGACCAACGGATAGCGGATCAGCTTCCAGCGATCATCGCGTACCGCACGCTGGCATGCGCGGTAGCCTGTATAGAGCACATCGCGAACCTTCGTTTGCTTCCCTTCGAGGATAGGACGCAGGCTCTTCCCTTCAACGCCTTCGGGCAGCTTGGCCCCACCGAAATCGGCGAACGTCGAGAACAAATCCATCAAGTAGACCAGTGCCTCGCTTCTTCCATTCGAGACACCCGGTCCGGCGACAACCAACGGGACGTGCATGCCGCCAAGCTCATAGAGATTTTGCTTACCAAACAGTCCATGGTCACCCATCGAAAGGCCATTGTCGGCGCTGAAGATGATAATCGTATTTTCCCACTGACCGCTGGCTTTCATTTCTTCAAAGATGCGCCCGATGTGATGATCAAATCCTGTAATGCAGGCGTAGTAGTCAGCGAGCTGTTGCTTTGTGTTCTCGGCGGTGCGTGGCCAAGGTGCAAGCGCTTCGTCACGAACCATCATCTCGCCATTGTCAAAGGGATGCTGCGGCAAAAAGGATGGCGAGAGTGGAATTTTGGCAGGATCGTATAGCGCATGGAAGCGTGGCTCGGCTGAACGAGGGTCGTGCGGGACGGGCGGCGCAAGATAGGCGTAGAAGGGTCGAGTTTCCTTCGTACTGGCTCGCGACTTGAGCAACTCGATTGCACGGTCGGCCAGGCGCTGGCTGCAATGGGCGCGGTCGTCCTCGGCTGTTTTGTCTTTGGCTTCGTCCACAATGCTCGTTTCAAAATGTTTGAGCCCGGTGCCAAATGCATTGACCTCGCCTCCTTTGCCCATGTGCCAAGTCTGATAGCCGGCTTCCGCCATGACACGAGGGAGAAACGTAGACGGATCCCAAGCATTTGCACTCGCGGCGGGTTCCCTTGGAATGCGTCGCCAAGAGCGGCCGGTCAGTAACATCGCGCGGCTCGGAGCGCAGACCGCGCCGACCATCGAGCCCATCGTGTAGCAATGTTTGAACATCATGCCGCGTTCGACGAGCGAGTCGAGATTCGGCGTCTGCAACAATGGGTTGCCGAGAGCTCGCAATCCATCCGCTCGATGGTCGTCCGCATGAATGTGGAGGATGTTCGGCTTGCCAGCGTAAATCGCCGGTAGGGGAGAAAGCAAGAGGGTAACAATGAGGATAATGGTACGTTTCATGAGTTCGCTTTGAGGTACTTTGATTGGGAAAGAAGGTTGAGGTAAGGACGCTTTTCGACGATCACCTTTTTTTAACCGACCGAATTTTGATTTCGATTGTCTCCTGGTTGCGAGCCACCTTTAGCGTATAAGGTTTTCTTCCGACGCTCGAACTAGCCTTGATCAAATCGTCGACTGACTTGATCTTGATGTCGTTGACACCTTGAATCAAATCGACTTCGAGCAAGCTGGCTTTCACGGCCTCCGTAGACTTACCGACTTGCGACTAGTGCTTTGTTCAACTTTAGATTTAGGGTTTCAATTTGTAGCTGATGTCGTCAGACTTCGGCGGAAGCGCAGTAGGCATCGCCTTTCGAGCTGCGTCCGAATTCTGATGAATTCGGCTACCTACCCTAAAATCTAAGTTGGATGAAGCAGTAGCTTTGATGAAATCGATCATTTGCACCGACTGGGAGAGGTTTTGAATGGGAGCATTAGGCGAGCGATTTTTCGAACAGGGCAAGCAATCGAGCCCAAGCCTTTTCGGATTGCTCTTGGTTGTAGACTTTCGTGTCGGGCGGGCACCAACCATGCCCGGCTGGGTAGACCTCTATCTCTGCGGATAGCTTCGCTTGTTCGAAAGCGTCCTTGAGCACCTTCTTGGATTCAGGATCCTTCTGGTCATCGTTCTCGGCAATGGCGATCAGAAACTGAGCTTTCATCGTTGGAATTAGCAGATGCGGGCTATCAGAATTCTTGGTTGCTAATCCACCACCATGAAACGTGCCAGCAGCTCCAATGCGATCGGGTATGGCTGCCGCAGTCCGCATGACCATTGGTCCTCCCATGCAGTATCCGATCGTACCGATCTTCTTTTTCTTATCGGTCTGTGGCTGAGCGTCGAGCCACTCGATAAAGGCTTTCGCGTCGTCGGTATGTGTTGTCGCATTCAGGGTACGAGCCAGCGGCGACACTTCTTGAATCGGTGTGCTGCTAGCGCTCATTGCCACCGGCGATTTCTTTGTTCGATAGAATGGATTGACGACGAGCACGCTATATCCGGCTTCGGCCAACCGCTTCCCCATCTGTCGAAACGCGGGACGCAAACCAAAGATATCGGGCCAGACTAGGACTGCGGCATGAGCCCCGTCTTTAGGTGTTACAAAGTATGCGTCACAAACGCCGTCAGCCGTCTTGATCTCCACGTCACTCTCTACCGCTTCCACGGCATGAGTCGATTTCGGCAATAGGAACGCCGTTCCAATACCTGCTGAAACGATAACGCCGATGTCACGGCGTGAGTACTTTTTTATGTCTTCGTCAAAATGATCTTGATCGCACATGTTCTTTTACTTTCGATTGGGTGGATGCCATTCGGCGGGTTGTGGGGAGGAGACAGATCGCGGACTGGTATCATCATAATCGCTCATCTCCTTCTATCGCAACGCTATCAGTTCAGCTATCTTCGCTGCATGTTCCGGCAGAAGAATGTTCGGTAAAAGATAAATGCTTGCGAGAGCCTCATGTCTTACCACCGATATTTTGCCGATATCCGTAGATTCTTCCTTTTTAGTTAATTCATGGTTCCGGTGGCGTTGTTAAAGCGGTCGG
>JANPLJ010000854.1:0-4684 GCA_031426475.1 Pirellulaceae bacterium
TCCATTTGGGGCCGACGGCTTCCTTCGACAAAGCTTGGGGCTGTTTAACACTAGCTTTTTGTACCATCTCGATACCATTAACGGCATCCATTCCAAGCTTGTCTGCCTGGATCTGATTTCCTTCGAAACGACTCCCTTGAGGCATACCTGCAACTTCGATCGCGGGCTGTCCCTTCCGAGCGACAATCGTATTGCGAAGAAACTCGCAATCGGAAGGAACAACGTTTGCTTTCGATTCATCGTTGTATCCAAGCAGCAAACTATGCTTGCAATTGACGATCACATTGCCTTCGACGATCGCTCGCTTTACCGGAAAGTATCCATTCGGTTTGCTGTTGGGGTAACCGTTCAATATCGCGATCGCCGTTCGAAATCCGTCACCTTCCAGATCCTGCAAGTAGTTATTCACGACGCGATGGTCTTCGCCGATAATTCGGATACCACCCGTTTGCCCTTTTTTGTTTCCAAGAAAGACGTTGCCTTCGACGAGGCACCTATTTCCGTGACGCAGTGTAAGCGTTCCTTGGACCCCGCGAAACGTGTTTTCTTTGTAGACATTCTCACACGACTTATTGGAAATACATTCCGTTTCGCCGTCGCAATCCTCGAAGAGGTTTTTCTCGACGTGACACTGTGCTGCTTGCATAGACGCATTGCTATCCCCGATTCGAATGGTTTCGCCACCATTCTTACCCAAAAGCGGTCGCGTCCCGAAATAGTTTGATGAAATCAAGTGCGAACCCTTGTCCGCCTCGCCCAGCCAAACAACAACGGTGGTTCCTTTATTCTTTTTACCTTCGATTCGGCATGAAGTAAGCTGGTTCGCTTCGCCGAAAATCCCTATCCATCGACTCTCTTTCTCGATCGATTTAAATTTGGGGTCTTCGGTAAAGGCGCAGTCGGTGACGGTACAGTGAGACGCTCGTCGCTTGGAATCGAATCGAAATTCAAACCAATCGACCTTGGGGTCCTCGGGATTTCGCATCCAGAGACCGCTCACGATCAAGTGACTGCCGCTGAGCCGAACACGCGACGCGCCCGTAAGAATCGTTTTTCCTGGAACAGCCGCTCGCACGACGATCGGCGCTGCCGCGGTCCCATCGCCGTCGATCCGAAGTTCGGCATCGCGCCACTCACCTTCCGCCAAGACAACCTCGTCGCCTGGGCGTGCTCGCTTCATGGCGTCGACTAGCTCGGCTGGGTTGTTGGCCGAGATTGTTGCGCAGAAGCACGTTCGAGAGAGTCGAGTGTTGATCGCGCTGAAGGCTATCAGTACACAAAGCATGTGTCGGTTGTGAAATTTCAAATCAAGCAATTTCATCGTTGCTAATTTTGTGATGTAAGTAAACGATCGTAGCCGAAGTCGTCAGACTTCGGACGAATCGCGATAAGTATAGTGTTTCGAGCGTCGTCCGAATTCTGACGAATTCGGCTACAGCCCATTTTTTCCAAGCGCTAACGCCCTTTGGCTTGCTTGGCTGCGACTTTTTTCGGAATCGCATTATCTTTCGGCAACATGGCTTTGAGCTTTGTAATGACTTTGGCCATCCCAGGCTTCTTCGCCAAATTGGTCCATTCGTTGGGGTCGACGTTGTGATCGTAAAGCTCTTCGCTTCCATCATCATATCGAATATATCGATACTGCTGCGTTCGCACCGCATGATTCAAATAGCCTTCCGTCGTAATCGCGGGTGTATCCCAGGAAGCTTTCGGATCGCGAAGCAATTTTGCAAGGCTGGCACCTTCGATATGGCTTGGGATGTCCACGCCAGCCAATTCGCAAAGCGTTGGATAGATCGTCATGAAATCGACTGGTCGAGAACAGACCTCTCCTTTGGTCGCGACGTTCGGAGCCGCCCAGATTAACGGCGCACGAGTTGGCTCTTCCCACAATGCGAACTTTCGCCAATGGCTCTTTTCACCGAGTGACCAACCGTGATCTCCCCATAAGACAACGATGGTATTGTCCTTGCGCGAGCTCTTGTCGAGAGCATCGAGAAGTCGCCCGACGTTCATATCGGTATAAGCGATTGAGGCGAGATAAGACTGGATTGCATTTTTCCAGCGTCCTGATTCTAAAAACTTCGCGTGATCGCCTTGCGGAGCTGCCATCTTCACGCCGCGCTGCGGCACGTCGTCTAGATCATCGGCGCGATGGGGCGGTAATTGAATCTCTTCGAGTGGAAATAGATCGTAGTATTTACGAGGAACGGCGAACGGCAAATGCGGCTTATGCAACCCACACGCGACGAATAACGGCTTATTGTTCTTGGATTGAAGGCGTTCGATACAATAATTAACGGCTTGCCAATCGCTGATGTCTTCATCTTTTAGATCGTGCTTCAAGGGTTCGAAATAGCCTTCGAATTTTCCAACTCCTTCACCATGCTCAAACTTTGCATTGTGCGGCATGTATTCGGACCATTCCGAATCGAAGTATTCATCGCTGTGATAGATCTTACCTGCTCCGGCCACATGGTAACCCGCTTTCAGGAACTGCGCGCTGAGACCTTGCCCTTCGCGGACTAAGCTCTTCCAACCATCGCCGTTGTAATAGCAAGCGGTCGTCCACGGTCGCTGGCCATGCATGAGAGCGGCTCGCGACGGTTCACAAGCTGGAACGACACAATACGCCCTCGAAAAGCTTACCCCTCGTCGCGCCAATCGGTCGATGTTGGGCGTTTTCGCCTGCGGATGAGTACCGAGGTGCGTTACCCATGCATTGAGGTCATCGATCGCGATGAACAAGACATTGGGTCGCGGTGTATCCGCGGCATTTAGCGATGCGTATTGCAAGAAGATCGTTGACCAGATCGCGATGAGAATCAAAACACTTTTGGCTCGTTTAAAAATGCTTCCGTCACAAACCTCAAAGGCCCACGAGCCAAAGCTTTTAATGGTCCATTCCAAGCCGTTCCTGCGCACGACGAGATGTTGCCCCAAACGATTCATGATTTATCTCCCTGGAAAAAAGGTTTTAATCGAGACACTTCTCGCTAATCGCCAGCATGAACCAGTTGCTGGCGATCAGCGAGAATTGTCTTAATCGAAACTGCTCGCTGAACTCGGACGCGCGGCCCGATGGGCACGCGGTTAAACGATTTCTACTTGGTATACGTCTTTTTTAAAATAAGTTACGCTTTCTTGGCGCCGGGATGACCGCTTTCGACGATAAACGATGCTCGCGTAATCAACGGTGCTCCGGGCCGATCCACATATTCAATCACTTGATAGTCGCTTCGCCATGTCTCGGGCGTTACTTCGCAGCTCACATAGCCGCGTTCGGCATTGTGAAAACGAACAAACGGATTCTCGGCGAGTAAACTACTTAGCCCTTTTGGTTCGGCGGTGCCGTTGCCGGACGACGAAATCGATGTTCCAACGAACTCGGTTGCGACCGTCGCCTCATCTGGATAGTTGAAATCGACTTTGAGATCGTTAACCCAGTTCGAATGGATATCGCCGGTCAATACAACCGGATTGGGAACGCTTCGCTCGTGAATGAAATGTAACAATCGCTTTCTCGCGACATCGTAGCCCGGCCATTGGTCCATGGCGAAAGTGCTTTCTTCGCCTGCTTTCAGATCGACGCGAGCCATCATCACTTGTTGCGCTAGTATGTTCCAATGTGCAGTCGATTGCAGCAGACCTGACATCAACCAGCGTTCTTGTGTGTCTCCTAAAAGCGTGGCTTTTGGATCAAACGCGCCTTCGAGGAGCGGTTTGTTGCCATCACCGCTCGGTTGGTCGGTACGATATTGTCGCTCATCGAGCATTTGAAAGTTTGCGAGCCGACCGTAATTGACTTGCCGGTAAAGCTGCATGTCGGGACCCTTGGGCAATGAAAAACGACGAAGCGGCATACTCTCGTAGAAGGCTTGATAGGCGTTCGCGCGTCGCAATAGCAAGCTTGCCGAATCTACTCCTTTTTCTTCGGAGATGTCGTTGGCATAGTTGTTGTCGACTTCGTGATCATCCCAGACGATCAACCACGGAAAGTTAGCGTGTGTGGCTTGAAGATGTGGGTCGGTGCGATATTGAGCGTATCGATTGCGATAGTCGAGAAGCGTCTTAATTTCTCCTTCGGTATGCTTTCGGACTTTTCCTTCCTTGCCACCATACTCGTAAATGTAATCGCCCAAGTGGACCACCAGATCAAGGTCCTCGCGCTGCATATGATCGTAGCCCGTGTAGAGCCCTTGTTCGTAGCTCTGACATGAAACAAACGCAAACCGAAGTCGATCCGGTACTGCTTCCATCGAAGGAGTGGTACGAGTCTTTCCAACAACGCTTTCCGCATCTCCACATCGAAATCGATACCAGTACCAACGATCGGGTTTCAGTCCGCGAACTTCGGCATGGATCGAGTGCCCTAACTGCGGCGTTGCGAACTCGATGCCCCGTTGGACCACGTTCTTCATCGAATCGTCGGTCGCGATTTCCCAATCGACTTGGTAGATCTCGGGCGGCAAGCCACCGCCTTCGATCGGATTCGGAGCCAGACGAGTCCAAAGCACCATGCCGTCGGGTTCAGGCTCTCCGGAGGCGACTCCCAGCGTGAAAGGGTTCGAGTCGAAGTGCGGTTTCGCAACCGCCATTCCGTGGGCTAGCTGACTAATCCAAGGTAGAGCCGCCATCGAAGCACCTGCCAGAATGAACTCACGACGATGGGATACAAGCTCGG
>JANPLJ010000855.1:0-6070 GCA_031426475.1 Pirellulaceae bacterium
CGCCGAACCAAATGTTGGCTGGTCGTTACAAACAAGTAGTTCTCATGCGATACCATGAATGAACGCACTCGATGATCGGGAGCATTTAACAGAGTCACTTCCGCTTCGTCGATCGTTAGCGTCTCCAGTCGGACACCGTTGGAGGCTTCCGCCTTTGCAGTGGCAGTGCGTTCTGCATTGAGTGAACTATGCAGAAGATCGATGTTCGCCGCTTCGAAAAGTAGTCCCATCGCAGGACCATCTTGGATGAACAGGTCCGTGCCGATCACGGCCATGTCGCTAATGATCTGATCGCCAAACAATTTTGCGAGAGCGCTTGCCTTCGTATTGAGCATCTTTTCCAGTCTTTGATTGACGGCAAAGTCGACGCCTCGTTTCATGAGCATTTGGGCTAAGCCATCACCTTGCCCCTTGATCAATTCCTGAAACCAAATGGCGTTTGAGAATTTCCCAAAGCGAAGATAGAAACATTCGGGCGGTACACGGCTAGCGATCGTCTCGACCGGCAAGTCGGGGCCGATAGGCGGTAAGGCAAGGTCTCGCCATGCAGGCGGCGGTGGGATATCCACTTTGGTCAACTGATTGGTTCGATCGGGACCTTGCATCAACTCGCGCAGTATTACTTCACGTATTGAATCGGTACCCGCCAACATTTCGATCGTCGACTGCGGTTCCAGTTTTTTGGCTTTATCGATTTCTTTCTTCGTTCGAAGATCGATCTCCGGCAGCGACAATCGCGAGGCCAGCATGGCGGTAAGATATGTTTCGATGCCCGGCGGATAATCGCCAGCCGCAAGATGCTGCCTCGCCTCGTCGGTATAGCCCCTCCACCACGACTCGATTAGCGAACGATGCAAGCCCGCTTCAAACGGTTTGGGGGTCACCGAGATGGCTTGGTTGAGATCTCCGGCCAGTTGCACTGAAAGAGGCTTACTACCGCGAAAAAGAAACTGGATTCGCAATACACTTGGCGGATGGATCTGCTGCCCCGCATTGTCGATCGCATTCTTCAATCGGTCGACCAAGCCACCTCGACCAAAGCGACGCGGTGTAGGTCCGGCGGTTGGCGCTGGCGGTGACAATTCTTCGAGGTTGATCTCCGGATAGAATACTCGCCCCTCGACATCCGATACCAAGACGCGCGGCATTCGCCCTTTCTCGACGACACCGACCGGAATCGCCATCGAAGCGACCCCGAACGGTTCCCCTGCAACGGCAAAAAACGGTTCACTTTGGGTGCTAGGATTCGAGGCTGTTTGCTGAACAACCTGAGCGGCACTGGGGATCGCTCCCCATGCGACCAAAGCAACGACTGGAACGAAGCAAAGCAAATTAGTTTCAAACCATCTCATCGGAACTCCCTTATTGGTTATTAGCCTAACGCTTTTAACCAAATTGGGGTACCGCAATCAGCCCCCGAACTTCAGGAAGCAAGAGCCTGAAGCGTAAGCGAAGGACGAAATATGTCGTTCGAAACGGTAAGAATCAACGAGGCTTTTGATCCGGTTCGCGTGTTGAGTACTCGTCGCTGACGCTTCCGGCTCCTGTTGTTTATTGAGTACTCGTCGCTGACGCTTCCGGCTCTTGTTGTTGTCTGGGCAGAGTTTATGATCGATAGCGATTGCGACCTTTGTTTCGGCTCGTGAAGGCCTTGAGCATGTCCGTTCGATCGCGGTGACTTGGTAAAACAGTGTCGCGATAGTGATGGCGGCGTTGCATATTGCCATAGACATGCAGTGGACGATACTCGCGTTCCAAAATAGGTGTTGCTTGTTGGCGAGTCTTTTCTTCGCCGCGCAAGAGTATTTTCCCAGCCCATTGAGGCTCATCTGAAACTCGCGGCGCGTTAAACTTGGGTTTCGCGAATGCCAAAGTTTGAATCGAAATAGTTGCAATAGCTACCAATACTAAGCTGACGACGATTCTTTTGAAGCGGAGCATGGTTGTTATTTCTTACAAGATGGAACTGGAATTTGCCATTTGCCTCCACTCCAAACTAGTTAGACGGTGATGGGTTTCGACTCGCGAAAGCACGAAATTGCAACTTGGTCATCGATTTCAGGGCGGTTTTTAACGGTCGTAGCGAAAAGTACCGGGGCAAAAACGGGCAGATTCCGCGGTAGCCATCTGGGGCTTGATTTTGCTATACCAGGCGAACAGGATTGGCCTCGTTTGTCGATCCGATTCACCTTGATTGCTAGCGAATCGTTTCGGGATATTGCATCGATGAGTAACGATATTCTCAGAGTTGTAGGACTAGAAAAAGCCTACGGACGTCGACGGGTCGTCGGGGGCGTGAGCTTTCACGTTGGGCCTGGCGAAGTTGTCGGATTGCTGGGACCGAACGGGGCTGGAAAATCGACGAGCTTTCGCATGACATGCGGAATCGTGCTTCCAGATCGTGGCAAAGTGGAATTAGGTGGGCTCGATGTCACCGATTGGCCAATGTTTCGGCGAGCAAAAGAAGGTCGAATGGGGTACTTGCCTCAGGAATCGAGCGTCTTTCGCAAGCTGACGGTTGAACAGAATATTTCGTGTATGCTGGAATTGCTTGGCGTGCCTCGCAAGCCGAGAAAGGCCCGGACGGAAGAGCTCCTGACGCAGTTCGACATCAAGCATATTCGTCGGTCCCGAGCATCCAAGCTTTCCGGAGGAGAACGACGAAGGTTGGAAATAGCAAGGTGTTTGGTCTCGGATCCTCAGATTATTATGCTCGATGAACCCTTTGCGGGGATCGATCCCGTCACCGTACAGAGTATTCAAGAAATCATTATGCGGCTTGCCCGGTCAGGCATTGCAATCCTGATTACCGATCATGCTGCTCGAGAAATCCTGGGAGCCGTCGATCGATGCTATGTCATTAGCAAAGGATTGGTGCTTTGCGAGGGTACTCCCGAGGAAGTAAAGCAGCATCCCGAGGTCCGTCGGCAATATCTTGGCAACCTGGACGGCAATTGGGCACCTTCGGTACCGGAGCCGCATTTGCTAAAATCAGCATCCAGTGCAAAGTCGATTTCTCCAAGGCGAACGTTCCTTCGTCGACGCACCGACGTTTGAACCAGTCTGCTTCACTAAAATGCTTCAGCCAACAGCCTTGAGTCTCGTAGACGACTATTTTCTTCAGATCACTTGGAGTGATGGCGAGGTTCGACGCAGTAGTTTCGGCGCATTGCGAAAAGCGTGTCCTTGTGCGACGTGCCGTGAAAAAAGCCGGGCGGACGCGACGCGGAAGCCTAATCTACTGCCAGTTTTGTCTGCCGCCGAAGCTCAACCGCTCAAGATAGTTCGGATGCGGCCGGTGGGGAATTATGCATATAACATCGATTTTTCCGATGGTCATGGCTCGGGGCTGTTTACAATAGAGTTACTCCGCGAACTTGGAACGCCGAGTCCCACCCCGTAGTCTCTGTTGCTCGATGGTGGAGAAAATTCCCAGCATCTTTAGCAAACTCAATGGCTCGGCGACTCAATTCATTCCAAAATGCCAACGAACTGCGGCAGCAGCCGGCACCGGCGACGTCGGAACAAGGCGACGTCGGAGTAAAACCGTTGTTGGGGTGGCGCGAGTGGGTTCGGTTACCAGAGCTGGATGTCAGTTTTCTCGAATCCAAAATTGATACCGGGGCAAGAAGTAGCTCATTGGACGCGGATCCGATCGAGGAGTTTCGCCGTCAGAAGCAGCGCTGGATTCGGTTCTCTGTTTTTGCGGAAGCGGACCTTTCCATGGCTGGTCAAATCGTCGAAGCAAGGCTTGTCGGTTTTCGCGACGTCAGGTCTTCAACAGGTCACATTACACACCGTCCTGTCATTCAAACGCTGGTCCAAATCGGTTCGGATCAATGGCCGATCGAATTGACGCTTACCAATCGCCGTCCGATGGGATTTCGTCTGCTTTTGGGTCGATCGGCAATCGAACAGAGGTTTCACGTCGACGCATCGAGATCGTTTCTAGCTGGAACGCAACCCGACGGCAAACGGTTCGGATAGTGTTTTGGGTAAAATGGCCTGAGTGTAGCGATCAAAATTTTCGGATCGATTGCGCAAAGCTAAGCATTGTGCAGCTCGGCAATTCCCCCTACAAAACTCCGGCGATCACAGTTTAGGAAGATTTTAAGGCCGCACGCACGTCAGAGGTGTTACAGCTGGAATCGGATGCAAAATTCATAGGTTTTGGAGAGCTCCGTCAAACGTGGAAAAATGACATTGCATGTTCAAGGGGAGGGAAATGTCCGCCGATACCAAACGTGAAACCACCGCATGGTTCGGTTGATTCGTGCATCCGAATTGGATCGCGGTGGTAAGACCCAGAACGACAGCTCAGGAAACAAGATGCCCATGGAAGGCCGTTCCTGAGACGCTTGATTTCTCCGACGTTAGACATCGGGGGGACGTTGCCGAAGTAGGTGCTGGACTCGAATAGGATGCGAGACTAGCAGCGAAAGGTCAACGAAGTCGAACAGTTGCGTTGTCATGACGCAATTGTTCAAAGGCCTCGCTAGGTTTGAGCTCGATTTCAACAGCGACTTCGTGTGTTGAAACCGATCTCCGCCTGACTGTGGAGGTGCGTGCCTAGGATTCAAGCGTTTGTCGCACATCGAATTAGGGAGATTAAGACTCGATGAAAATCAAAATGTTGGTAGGATCGATGATTCTTGGAGCCGGCCTAACCAGCCAAAGCTTTGGATTCGATCTTTTAAACCGTATGCTCGCCGGACGTAACAGCGGTTGTGCGAGTTCCTGCTGTGACACTTCCATCGCTGGACCTTCGTGTGGTTCCGAGATGGCTGGATGCGGCGCAGGGTGTGGACCTAGCTGCGGCGCAGACATGGCTGCTTGTGATCCGTGCGGTAAAGCCGCTGGCTGTGCAAGTGGTGGTGGTTGCGGACCTAGCTGTGGCGCCGAAATGGCTGCTTGTGATCCTTGCGGTAAAGCCGCTGGTTGTGCAAGTGGTGGTGGTTGCGGACCAAGCTGCGGCGCTGAGATTGCTGCTTGCGATCCTTGCGGCAAAGCTGCAGGATGTGCAAGTGGCGGTTGCGGACCTAGCTGTGGTGCGGATATGGCAGCGTGCGATCCTTGCGGCGGTGCTGCTGGCTGTGCAAGCGGCGGTTGCGGACCTAGCTGTGGTGTTGAAGCTCCATCGTGCGGTTGCCGCAAGAAGCCATTGCTCGGATTGTTGCGAGCGATCAAAGCTGACCTTTGCAGCTTGACTTCGCCATGCAAGAGTCGCTGTGCTCCAAGCTGCGGTGCTGAAACCGCTGGTTGCGATCCATGTGCAGCTTCGGCTGGATGTGGTCCAAGCTGTGGCGCTGAGATGGCTGCATGCGGTCCTTGCGGAGCTGCTGCTGGTTGTGCAGGTGGTTGTGGTCCAAGCTGCGGCGCCGAAATGGCCGGTTGCGATCCGTGTGGAGCTGCTGCGACTTGCGATAGCGGTTGCGGATGTGGTTCGAAGAAGAGCTGCGGTTTGCTCTCGAAGATCTTCTCATGCAAGAAGACGTCCTGCAGCGATGCAAGTGCATGTGACGCTTGTGGATCAGCTCCTTGCAGCACCTGCAGCTCGTGCTCGTCACCTGCTGCAGCAACCTCGGCACCAGCTGCAGCACCAAGTGCTCCAGCTGCAGCACCAAGCGCTCCAGCTCCAGTTGTCGATCCAAGTGCTTACTTGAACAGCAAGCGCCGTGTCATTCAGGTTAGTTCTGCTACGATCCGCTAATTACGGGTCAACGGCTTACTAATTCACAGAGACACTGTGCAACTCAAACGGCTCGCGAGTTATCATGACTTGCGAGCCGTTTTTGCTTTTGTACCTCCGCCCAATCATACATCGACATCAACGTCTCGCGCATGTTGGTGGGAAACGCTTTTCGAGCGTCGCGCCAAGCTCGTTCGACATCTGCCATCGATGAAGAACTCGCGAGCCAACTTCGCGATAACTTGCTTGCTTCGCATCCAGAGCTACTCATGATGGCAGATGTCGAACAAGCCTGGCGCGATGCTCGGAATGCGTTTCCCACCGACATGCGAGAAACGTTGATGTCGATGTACGATTGGGCGGAAGTACAAAAGCAAAAAC
>JANPLJ010000856.1:0-3175 GCA_031426475.1 Pirellulaceae bacterium
CGCTCGTGCTCGATTCGCGATGGACAATCGCAGTTTTGTGGCCGTTCAGTTCGGCTTTTACAGACTCGGGAGTGACGATCATTGTTGAAAAACAAGAGATATTTTGGGCAGAGCATCCTAACTATTTGAACGTTCGTGTCGTCAAAAGCTGAGACGCGATGCGTCCATAAAGCCCAATCGCTGCGGTTACGAAAATGTCAGGAAGTTCATGATAGCTGCTTCTTATCGCATTCCCAGGGCTATCGGCGAAAATTAACATCGTCACTTGGACGCATGCCAGGCCCCCCCGAAAGAAGCATGCCGATCTGGCTTGGCGATGCCGCAAGTCCGAAATCTGACGACTTTGGCTACAAATGGAGTCGCGGCCGCGTTTGCGGTGATCGTGCCAGCGAACGGAGTCGCTGTCCCACTAGATTCAGGATTTGCACAATTGTTTTAGCCGATCAACTATCCATTCTGACGGGAAAAGAGCGAACGAATACTCCCTAGATGTGCGAATCGTGCTTTCTCTCGCACGATTTTGCGATTCTTGGAGCACTTCTCGGAGCCCGACCTCCGAATCGGGCAATTGCTCCCGAATAGATTCGTTGAGCCGTTGTATTTCGCCGTGCCACGCGGGTTTTTCATGGCGTGTTGGATTCCGCAATAGAAGTTTTCTCTTTGCATCGGTCAATGTCGCTAGCTCCTGACTCGACGTATCACCCACGCACAAGCGTTCAGGCGAAAACCGCCAGTCGCGAATTCGCTGCAAAACGGCGCCTTCGGAAACGCCGAACGACTTGACGTTTTTCTCTTCCGAAGCCGTCACTGGCAAATGAAGCGTTGCCGTTGCAACCAAAAAGTGGGGTTCTGGCCCCCCCCAAAGCAAACGCACGATTTGATCGGTCATCTGGTCGTACTTGCCTCCGCCAATACCGTGTATGAAAAGATCGGCAACTGCAAGACGTAAAAACGTAGTCGTCGTCAAAGCGCGTGGCCGGATCGATACTTTCACGGCTTTGAGCTCGCACCACTCTCGAAACCATTCCTCGAAATATCGGATGCTTGGAAGCTCGATTTGCCACTGCTGACGATCACTCAATCGAAATCGATTTCCATCTTGAAACACCCAAAGTGCTCGACGAACGGGGTCTGCGGCTGAATAAACCCAAAATGGAGCTTCGAACCAATCACCGTCGCGAGCAAGGGCGGGTAACGGCTGAAGACGATTCTTGATTTTATTGTGAAGTCGATAATCATGTCTCGCTGCATTGTACGCCTCATGAACTGCATCGATTCGCGTCAGAAGTTCGCCGACGAAGCAAGCGAAGCTTCGCTCTGACGCAAGACGGCTAAAGGGTAGCTCGAGCGTCTGGAGCCCATTCGAACGCTCTACGATATGGCGAGCAGCCGATAAAGCCTCGCCAAGATTCCATCCCTGCTCCAGGGCACCGATAACGTTGGGCCAAAGTTCGCATAGCAAAGGTTTTGCGATTCCAACAGAACGCAAGCGATCGATAACATCCGCAGAAAATCCGCGCCACAGCGAAAGGTCTGTAGCCTTCGCGTGCTCCCAAGGCCAATTTGGCCGATCGGTATCGACTGAAAGCGTTTCTTTATAAAGCTGTCCGTCTTTCGCCAAAAATGGTACGCTCAAGGCAAAGGTTCTCGCCAAGTCGTGGTCAACCAAAATGTTGACACCGATGCCCGAGTGCTTTTCGGACAATGAAGAAAGAAGGAAATTCTTGAACCAAACGCCTGGATGAAAAAGTTCAGGTTGATGGCCACTTATGATCAGCGGCGTTTTCGACCGCGTTTCACGGTTCGGAATCGACACACGAAGTGAAGCAGGCAAGTAACGATACGTGTAGGCTTGGGCTTGATCGATCGTTTCCTCGCGAGCCCACTCGCGAACAGTCGACACCGGCACGTCCATCCAACGCATTGTCGTATCGGCAAAACGCTTTCGATTCTCGTCGATACACGCCTGTACTTGATCTAACTCGGGCACAAACAGACGCGACTGGTCTTCGCGGGGAGCCCGATACGACCTGTACCCCGACATCTAGAGGCAATCGCCGCAGCAGACCGCCGCTCGATGGTAGACGTCGCCAGGCAACCGGAATCCGCGTTGCTTCATCGCAGCGACGCTTTCATCGAGAACTTTGTTGTAGTACGCCAACCGTACATCCGCCAAGTCAAGAGAGCCACCGAACGAACGATTCAGATCCAAATAGAGCCTCGGGACGGGAATTTCGATGATACGGAAGTTTTGCATCGCTGCCTGCGTCCAAAGCTCGAGCGGCATCGCATAGCCATCATCTTGAATGTCGAGCATCGCCAACGTCGATGTTCGGTAGGCTTTAAAACCGCAGAATGCGTCGGTCAAATGCAAGCCAAAGCGATCGTTCAATTGCCGCGTAATTTGCTTGTTGATAAACATCCTCTGCGCGGGCGGTTCGCTATCACCTTCGTAGTTTTTCAAGTATCGACTACCTGAAACGATGTCCGCGTTCTTACAGGCGGAAATGAACCGGGGAATCCGTTTTGGCTGGTGCTGGCCATCGCAATCCAAAGTAACTATGAACTCGAAACCTTCTTCGATCGCATATCGGAAGGCGCTCTTCAACGCAGCTCCATAGCCGCGATTGGCTGGATGGCTAATTACCGAAACATCGCTTCGTTCAGCAAGTCGCAGCGCAGTCTCATCCGTTGAACCATCGTTCACAACCAAAATATTGGAAGCGTACTTGGCAACCTCGTCCAGGACCGAATGAACAGTCGCTGCTTCGTTATAGACCGGCAATGCGGCTAACCATCGAGGATTCATATTTACTTTCCTAATCTTCATAGCGACTCACTCGAGCCTACTCTCATGCTCTGCATTCTAGGCGGGGATCAACCCGGGTCAAATCATAATCGCTAACGATCATCACAGCATTTTACGCGCCAGGAGGTCTCAGCCGTACTTATTCGTTAAAGTTTATGCGGCAAATGCTCCAGGATCGCCAATCTGGCAACTGCAAATGCCCGACCGGTTGGAAGCAAATAGTGGACCAAGTTCATTGGGTTCCCTTGGTACCTTCATGAAAACAAGAGCCGGAAGCGTAAGCGACGAATCCAAAACAAGAGCCGGAAGCGTAAGCGACGAATCCAAAACAAAAGCCGGTAGCGTTAGCGACGGACGCCAATTCTT
>JANPLJ010000857.1:0-3216 GCA_031426475.1 Pirellulaceae bacterium
CCGCAGGCAAATCCGGCGGCAAAGCGAGGATTGCGGCGACTCAAGTGTAGTAAAAAACCGAAACTTCCGCAGGACAAGCCTGCGGGATTCTGTGTGCGCAGCAACGTGAGCGGTGGCGATGAGCGAGCAGTGTCCTGAAATTCCTGAATAACCTGCGCAATTTTTCATCCGGAAGTGATACCAAGATATTAGCCGGTGGTTGAGCGAAGCGACCCCCGAAGTTTTGACAGCCCAGGGCAAGCCTCCTCGTTCGAGAATCAATCATCGAGAACACCCTCATCTAAGCCGCAACGACGTTCTAACCATCTTCCAACTGCTTGATCTTTTGCTGTAGGCTTTGTCGGTGAATTCCGAGTTTCCGAGCGGCGGCACTGATGTTACCCTGCTCTCGTTCAAGTGCTCTATGAATGGCGACTCTCTCAAAGTCTTCGACCAATTGTGTACGAGCTTCGCTGAGTGGCAATTCAAGATAGGCGTCGAAGCCAGACTCTGATATCGAGCGTTGACACGAAGGCAAACCTATGTCCTGGGCTGTAAGAACATTCGCTTCCGACATTGCTGCAGCCGATTCAACGCGTTGCTTGAGCTCACGTACGTTACCCGGCCAAGCATATTGCAGCAATCCTGTGACAGCATTGTTCGAAAGCCGTCTCTCGGCACCAAGGAATCGATTTGCGAGAAATAGTATATCTTCCTGACGGGATCGCAAAGGAGGCACAAGCAACTCGATACCTCGAATCCGAAAGAAGAGATCTTGTCGAAACACTTTATCGTGAATCGCTTGCTCAAGATCTTGGTGTGTTGCACTGACGATTCGAACGTCGACAGAAATGCTTCGTTCTGATCCAACGGGTTGAACGACCCCTTCTTGCAAGACTCGCAGTAGTCGCGTCTGAACTGCAATCGGCATGTCTCCAATCTCATCCAAGAACAGGGTGCCTCCGTCGGCCTGACGAAAAACGCCATCGCGTTCGCGATCAGCCCCTGTAAACGCACCTTTGGAATGACCAAACAATTCGCTTTCGATGAGAGATTCACTAATTGCCGCGGTATTGATCGCAACAAAAGGTCGATCGGCTCGATCGCTCCTCGCGTGCAACTCTCTCGCAACAAGCTCTTTGCCTGTACCGCTTTCACCACGTATCAAGACCGGCAATTTCGATTTGGCGGCTTTCTGGATCCGTTCGAATAGAGAAAGCATGGGTTGGCTGATCCCCCAAAGTGCCCCAAAACCATTCGTTGAAGCCAATTGCCCCTGAAGTTTAGCAATCGATTGTTGAAGCTGAACGCGTTGCTCGGATCGTCGTGCGATGGCCCGAAGGTGCTCCACGTCGTAGGGCTTGGTGAGGAAGTCGGAAGCGCCATTTCGGATGCATTCGATTGCCATGCTAATCGTATCGTTCGCTGTAACGACAATAATCTCTGGCTTAGATACCCATGAACTATTCTGCATTTGCCTCAACACATCCAGTCCAGACTTCTCAGGCATATTCAGATCCAAAAAAACTAGATCAGGCAAGTGGTCGCGCATGATCTTGATTGCAACCTCGCCATTTTCCGCTTCGAGGATTTCTCTGTCGTTACCGCGAAGGGCCTTGGACATCCCGTAGCGAGCGTTCGCTTCATCGTCAGCGATCAATATCTTCATAGGATTTCGTGTGCGCCTCTCATATGACCTAGCAATTGCTTGCCTAACGTACCTCGCAACCATTCGACGGCTTGGCAAGCGGAAGTCGAACCTCGAACGTCGATCCTTGGCCTTTTTCGCTATGGCATTGTAGAGTTCCTGATAGTTCTCGCACACGTTCTGAAACCACGTATAACCCAAGTCCAGTACCGTTTGCCTTGCCAGTTACGAACGGTTCAAACAGATGCTCACGTATTCTATCATCAATCCCTTTTCCGTTATCGGTCACAGAGACTGTCCAGAAACCATCGCATATTTTTGTCTCGATGCTCACTCGTCCGTTGGGAACTTCCGACGAAGCTTCGATTGCATTTCGAATGAGATTGAAAACGATCTCACTCAAGGTCGCATCATTTGCGGCGATCGATTGATTTGACAGGTTCCAATCCCTGGTAACTTGCACCGAATGCTGGCGCGCGAGATGATCAAAAATATGGAGCAGGCGATCAAGCACGCGTTCCGGAACGATTTGCTGCTCCGTGATGTCGCTTGGTTTCGAATAGTCCAGCAGGCGTTGCGTTGTTTGGGTAAGTCGATCAATCTCGGATACGATCATCGAAACATCGCCACGATGCTCGTCGTCTTCCTCCATGTCCTCCTTCATCAACGTTGCAATCGTCCTCATCGACGAGAGTGGATTACGGATTTCGTGCGCCAACGACCCCGCGATGAGCCCCATGGCAGACAGCTTCTCTTGTTGCATCGATTGTCGTTCTGCACGCAAGCGCTGCAGCTCGAATTCACGGTTAAAGAGCGTGGCCGCAAATTGGTCGCAAAGCATCGCCAACGCCGTCAATTGCTCATCCGCCAAGCGGTCGCTTCGAAGTCGCGGCCCCAAAACCGCAATTCCGTTCACCGAGCGAAATGCAATGCGAATCGCTAAGTCTGCGTTAAGGCTTTCCATCGCGAGACGAGTACTTGGCTCCTGAACATCGTCACGACTCATGAAACCAGTAGATCGATCTCGAAGTGCCCCTACAAGACATCGCATGCTTTGGATGCTGTCTGTGCGATTGTCAGCACTTTCTTCGCTCATATAACGCGCGGACCTCGACAATAGCGAGTCGAAGAGTTCGATCGTTACAAATTCAACTCCGATATTCATTTTTAGCGTATTGGAAAACCAATCCACTAACTCGTCAGGAGAACGGTCTGTTTGCTGCGACAACTGAACCGAAATCTTTCGGGTGGCATCTCGAACCTGCGCGACGTCACTGCTAAGCAAATAACGCAATGATGCGCGTACCCTTTCTCGCAGTGGACGCCAAGCCATGACGAGTCCGAACAAGACGATCCACTCAACCAACATTAGATCCAGATGCGATCGATCGCCCAGCGCGGATGCCCATGACGAAATCGTTACACGATGTAGTAAAACCACAATCGCGAGCATGCCACCATAGACGAATGTTCGTTCAATGACCAACGGTAACAATCGCTGACGAAGGACGTACCATACAAAAAGAAAGGCCGGTATCAAGGGAGACATCATTGTCACAAGCCGAATTCCGAATTCCAACTCAGTTTTG
>JANPLJ010000858.1:0-2914 GCA_031426475.1 Pirellulaceae bacterium
GTCCCCTTCCCGCCGGGTCGTTCACGCCTCCGCCATTTATCGACGTGAACGGGGATAGCTCGGTTGGGCCAGTCGATATTCTCCAAGTCATTAACTTTCTCAATCGGCAATCGCAGAACGGGAATGGTGAAGGCGAGAGCAGTTCGTCCGTGGTTGGCGCGGTTCCGTCCATTGCGAACCCTTCAACATCCAACGATACCGCGACGACAGCTATCCATGTCATGAACTTCACACGTGAGCAAGCGTTGCGTGCAGACGCCGAACGGTCGGCACGAACGACGCATCACAGCGCGCTCGAATCGGCGGTCTTTGATGAATCGCCTGACGAGCAATCGGTTGTAGCTTCGCTCGCTGGCGCCGCTGCGACTCGCAAGCGATCGTTGAAGACTGACTCGGTGTTCGCGGAAGCGATCGACGAACTTTGGGAGTAGTCATGAACGCAAAAGCACGCTGGCCATCATTCGGCTGCAACAAGGCAGCCGAATGCGTCCGAATGCGAATGACGGTCGTAAGATAGGCTCGAAAGAAATCCCTACGAAGTCTGACGACTTCGACTACGGACATACGGCGATTGGGGTGCGAACTTATCCCGAAAAGAAACAGCGGGCTTTGACCCGCCGTTCGGTTGTTTGACAGCATCTAGGCTGCTTGCCAGATGACACTACTCCGACAAGCTTATCGCTTCGTACGCTTGCTCTTAGCGTTGCCCTGACGGACCTTAAAACGAGGATTGCTCTTGCAGATCACGTAGATTCGGCCACGGCGGCGCACAACTTGGCAGTCCGGGTGACGGTACTTGAGAGCTCCAATCGACGATACACACTTCATTTTCTACATCCGACCTGTCTAATTTTCGCGGTAACTCGAGTCTTTGACGTCTAAGAAACTTGACTTCCTAGATCATTTGGCAAGGTTTCCAAGGACTGAGTATCATATCGATAGACGAATTCACTGCAACAGCAAAAGCTGCACCTAATAAGAACAAACATCATGAGAATTGCCTATTTCGACTGTTTTAGCGGAATCAGCGGGGATATGGCCCTGGGCGGACTGGTCGACGCGGGAGCCGATTTAGCGATGATCCAGGCTGCGATCCAGTCGATGGGGCTGCCGAATCTACGGATGGAGATCGAGCAGGTCAAGAAAAACGGCTTTCGAGCCTCCCAGCTTCGCATCCTCCATCCCGAAGAGCATGCACATCGGCATCTTAACGATATCTACGCAATGATTGACCGCGGCGTCTTTCCGCAATCCGCGAAAGAACTCGCAAAGGCTATTTTTCATCGAATCGGAGTCGCGGAAGCACACGTCCATGGGATGGACCTCCAAAGCGTGCATTTCCACGAAGTCGGCGCGGTAGACTCCATCGCGGACATCGTCGGTGTAGCCATTGCGTGGGATTCGTTGAAAATCGAAGCAGCCTATGCGTCGAGGGTTCCCGTTGGAACTGGGCAGATCACCATCGCCCATGGACTTGTCAGCGTTCCAGCCCCTGCGACTGCCGAAATCTTGCAGGGCATCCCACTTTCGCCAACGGATATTCCGGTCGAGCTCACCACGCCGACAGGAGCTGCCATCATAGCCGAACTCGTCACCGGTTTCGGCCCGCTCCCCTCGATGCAAGTCGATCGCATCGGTTACGGGGCAGGTAATCGAGATCTCAAGGAACGCCCTAACATGCTACGCATTCTTATCGGGACCGCGATTCGCCTCCGCAGTAAACCAGATAACGACCTGATCGTCATGGAGACGAACCTAGACGATACAACAGGCGAAGAAATCGGATACGCAACCGAGTTGCTTTTCCAAGCGGGTGCGCTCGACGTTTTTACCACGGCGATCCAAATGAAGAAGGGGCGGCCAGGAACGCTCTTGACAGTCCTTGCCAAGCCTGAAGATCGGTCGGCTATGGAAGCAATTCTCTTTGAACAGACCGGCACCCTGGGCATTCGTTATGCAAGGCAACAACGCACCGTTCTGCCTCGCCGAGTCGTTGAGGTCCAAACCGCATGGGGACCTGTTCGTGGCAAAGTCTCGCTGCGTCCCGATGGCTCGGCTGATTTCTCACCCGAATATGACGATTGCCGAAAGCTAGCCTCGCAACATCGTCTACGTTTGGCCGCGGTCTATCAAGAAGCTCGCAATCATTGGGAGCGCACGTCCGGAGCACGTGTCGAAATGATTGGCCGAACAGATTCGGCAGTCTCCATCAACCTGTCTCCGGAATACGCAAATCGCGAATTCGATATCTCAGCCAAAATCGCGCGCGAAGAGAACTCGCACGATATCTTACTCCCTAGTGAAAGCTATTCTTCGTCAATCTCACCGAATCCAGCCTCAGACTCGTTTTTCCCTCACGATCACTCTCATGATCACTCTCATGATCACTCTCATGATCACTCTCATGATCACTCACACGATCACTCACATGATCACTCACATGATCACGACGACCCTCGTCCATATCCGCTATCTCGGTCGTATCATTCGTCGACGGAGCTGGCAGGCCCCCATTTCGATTTTGTCGATGACGATCACAGGGATGAACCGAACTCATAGGTTAACTTCCCCTGGGATCAACAGCCCGTAAGCTGAATGGCGTCGAACAGGACTTTTCCTACGGTGCTTGTGACGAGCTGACTTGGAATGCTCGCAATCCTCGTCCAGGGGCCATTGGTATCTACACAAGTCCTCGACGTTTCTTGAGACCCCCACGAGTTCTGAGGCCGTCTCGCTTTCGAGACTACCGTAGGCCGGAACAAGCAGCTAACTAAGTTCGTCAATTTGAGAAAGATAGTCTGCGCCGTTCCGGCAATCCGAAACCTCGGTGCTGCCGGAACGGCGTCGCCAACGTTTTATTCAACATCCAAGTTTGCTAGCGACTTGTTCCGGCCTACAAAAAAGCGAGACGGCC
>JANPLJ010000859.1:0-5481 GCA_031426475.1 Pirellulaceae bacterium
AAAACTGCTTCAATCGAACCCAAATCGATTCGTTGGCCCGGCGTTCAAACGTGCGATCATTTGCTTCATTTGCGGATACCTCGAGAGAGGAATCCTTGGTTTCCTCTGTCGCCGCATACGTCGTATCAAAAAGGTAATCAGGCTCGAAGGCACTGAAGACCACTTCATGAGTCTCGCCTGAGTGTTCGATCGCCCCCAATACCGTGTGCCGAAACCCAAGAGATTCAAAGAAATCAAAGCTGAGCCAAATATCAGACGGTGGCTTCGCGAGCTGCTTCATGAAATGAAACGTGACCAGCGAAGTCGCCGCGTGGTAGTCGCTCTCGGCGATTGACTCGCCTGCTTCGTCGGGCCAGGTGACGGGTTGCTGTTCGCCGAAGTCGCATGCTTCTCCGTTCAGCTCAAATGCAATGGCGACTTGCAAGAACTTGGAGATTTTGGGTGCAGCAAGTTCCAGCTCATCCTTCGATAAACGATGATCGTTGTTCGCATCGAGTGAGGGCAAGATTCGCACAAGCGACGTGATGTCGTATATCAACTTGGTCGAAATATGCTCGCGGTCGATGTTGATTCGAGCGTAGCTGGTATCGGGTAGATGCGCCTGAGCCTTGCTAACAAAAGCAGCAAAGCAGACGAATAGAAAAAGTGCTTTTTGCATCTAAAAATCGCTAGTGCTTCATCCAATTAAGATTCTAGGGTTGGTAGCCGAATTCGTCAGAATTCGGACGCAGCTCGAAAGGCGATATCTGCTGCGCTTCCTCTGAAGTCTTACGACATAGGCTACGATTTGAAACCCAAAACGTAAAGTTGGAAGAAGCACTAGCTAGTGCTTCTTCACACCTTAAAATGAGGGTTGCGCTGAACCTGTACGACGGATTGGAAGTCCATCGTACCCAAAAAAATAGCTGTAACGAAACACTAGGTTAGAATAGCCAGAGTTGTAAGGCTCCGGACGTATCGCTTTTGAAGGTTGTCTTTCGATCCACATCCAAATTCTGACGAATTCGGCTACTGAAAATAACGTAGGGCACAGCATGTGCAAACCTTACTGGGCACCCGAGTTTGGCTCATATTTCACCCACATCGGCGAGACCCATACCAATTCCTTGTCGGACTGTTCGCCGCGGACGTAGTAGTAGCTCGTCTTACCAACCGTTGGACTTGGATCGGTCCAGGTCAATTCAACGGAGTTTTTTGAATCATGGGTGAGTGGAATCTCGACGTCATCCTTGACTAGCGTAATTTTATCCCAGCTGGCCGTCCCCACCAATTTGATCCGAAACGTCGGAGCAGTCGACGAAGTAAACTCGTCCCCCAACATATATTCGCGGCCATTCGCTTTCGATGTGAACTCGGCAATGATGTTATCGGTACTGCCATAGGTATGACGCTCGCGAATCGCTTTGAGCAGGGCTTGCCTCGAGCAATCCTCGGCGTAGATATGCGCATAGCTGATGTGCGTCGACAAGTGATCGCTGCTGCATTGAAAACCCAGTCGATATCCCTTCTGAAGCGCAAGATTGACAAAGCCTTTCGGCTCCCAACCACCGATGGCGTTATCGGCAGTCGGACAACGCGGCGCACCCGGTCGTTCATAGTTCTGACGATCGCCTTGATAGATTTCAACAAACGGTTCAACGACAGGGTCGTTATTCCGCCAGTCGGTCCCCATGCTCGTCGCACTGGTATGCATTGCACAGATGCCGTTGAATTGGTGAAGGTATTTGTACAGCATCTGCGTGTCTGGAGCGGAAACCTCTTGATCGCGAGCGGTGATGGGCAATCGTGGCAACGTGCGAATGCCACGTTCGGCGAACATCACATTGCGATGACCCTCGGGATAGCGAACGCTGCGTTCATAAGTAAATGGTGGTTCAAACTTCCCGGCGATCCGAAAGGCATCGGTCGTTTTTTGAGTAAGCCACCAAGTGTACTCGCGACCAGCCCCATTATCATGGTCGCCACACCCCAGCCAATCCATCTGGGAAACGTCTAACGCATACCGCCACATGTCTTCAAGTGGCCCGTCGTTTCCGCCGTCGCCACTAATCTCGGTGTGGCGATGATACTCGCCGCGTACCAACCGAAGCTTGCGTCCACTGACTTCGATTGTTTGATTGCGACATCGATCGATGTCAGCTCGTTCGGAAACGGTTGCGGCCGAAGGCTCGGTAGCTGCGCTTGGCGGCCATTTGGCTGCCTTTAATTGATAGGCAGAAACGTTTCCTGCGGGCGATTTTAGCCATGTCGCGTAAACATCGTTGTCGAACGGATCCTCGGCGTTCCGAGCTTCACGTTTGAATTCATCGTAGGTCTCAAAACGATCTTGTCGATGGTCGCTCGAATGCGCCACGAACAATCCACCTTGCGGCATCGCGGCGACAGCCGGCGAGTTATACATCAAGTTGTCGGAGTTCGGAATCAAGATCGGGCCCGTCCACTTCTGGCCATCGTAGCAGATAGCCCAGTTCAGCCACAACGAACCGACGAGCGGAAATCGGAAATCGTTTTGTCTGCTACGGCAAATAATCCAAACATACCCTGACTTGTCGCAAGCAATCCTCGCGAGGTTGTTGTACGCTGCATCTCGCCAAAGCTCTGCCAGACGCGCTTGTTCGGGAGATTCGCCTTGCGGTTCGATTGGAGCCACCCGTTGGTTGTTGACACGTCGGCGAGCGGCGACGTTGGGAAGCTTCTCAAGGTAGCTTTCCGTCGGCTCCATCCAGGCGTCGCCTTTCAAAACAATGAGTCCGATTTGTCGACCGCGATACAATGGATTCCCACCATTATCATACGGGCCTGAGTCCTTGCCCCATGACGGGCTGCCCAATTCGTATGCGATCCACAACGCATTCTGCTTGTCGTACGCGAGAGCCGGTCGCGCTTCATAATCCACTGTATCAGCGGCCGCTCGAGGCGTGAGCGGCGTGCCGTCTTTCGCGAACTCGCGAACCCAAATGTCGTAGTCCCCTTTTTCATAAGTGTCCCATCCTATCGCAATGCGACCGTCCGATGAATTTGCAATCGAAGGTGTCCAGCAATTGCGCTTTTGCGTGCTCACCGGACGTTCGTCGGTCCAGGTTTCGCTAGACGTTTGATGACGCTCGACGATCCGAAACGCACCGTCGCGGACGGCTTGCCAAGCACACCAGACATCGCCGCTGGACGAAGTTGCCAAAACCGGGTTCACATCGCTGGCCTCGTTGTTCGATAGCTTGATCGCAGGTCCGAGTTTGCCATTGGCATAAGATCGAATGAAGATTTCGAAGTTTGCGTTCGGCTGAGGATAGTTGATGTTCTCCGACCAACATATCCAAGCAGTACCTTGTTCGTCGACAGCGATGCTGCATTTATAGATATCGCCGCCACCCGACGTCACGGGAATCTCTTCGCTCCAAGTACCTTTGCGCTGATATCGAAGGACGATTTGATCACCGCCGACCGGGTCCTTCAGGAATGAGAAATCGTCCGGAGCTTTCTTCCAACCCTTGCCGCTGTTCGCAAAGCTCGTATCGGTGTTGGAATCTTCAAACGTGTGATATTTTGTTCGGTCGCCATGAGTAAACGTGACGTGAGCAACATACGTGGTTCCATCGGCAGCGATGGCAGTCGCAGGGTAATCGTCGTCGGTGGCCGCCGTAGTCAGTGGCACGGCCGCAGCCGAACGTTCTATTTCGATGGCTCCATCGAGCTTGGTAACGATCTCGCCGTACTTAATCTCGCCGAGCGTAAGATCGACGGTGCCGTGGGCTGTTTGAATGCTGACTTTCGATGCATCGGTTACGTCGGTCATGCTGATGACCACACCATTGTCAGCCATCGGTTGGTCCGCTCGCTGCTTGGCGGCAGCCTTGGCTTTCCCTTTGTTGTTGCCACGTGCTTGTAGAGCCAACGGATGAGTCGAAGCGGTCCAGCCCTCGGTACCGTTAATTGCGTCGTCCTTGTTGAATCGCCATCCGCTGATGTGGGTGACTCGACCCGGCGATACTTCGACCTTGCCATTCCACTCCGTCGGGCGATTATCATTCAGGCCAAGTCGAACACGTAATCCAGCATCGTCGGCGTAGGAGACCAAAGCCAACTGAACGAGAGCAAGGCTAAAACAAAGAGTTCGACAGATCAGTCGGTGAATGTCGCAACATGCATGGATGGAGAGGCATCGTGGCATCGGAAGGGCTCCAGGAAGGCAGGGGAGGGAAGTTCAAACTCGCTGAACGCAGAGTGTGAGTCTAATGAATACGATTGTAGATTCATAGTGACTGCTTCATGCCTTTCGAATTTTCCATTTACTGCATCTGTTGGCTCATGGAAACCTGTCCGTATTTCGTTGATGTGAGAGTGGGAAAGCCTCGAATGCCAAAACAGGGGACTTACATTCCCCACTCACCGACTGATGGTGCTTTACGCACTGCTGGATTTTAACTTTAGCTGCGTCGCATTGACGAGCGCACCGATACTGCGACCAGCGCTGGCACCGGCGGTGTTATCGAATTGGAAGTGAATACCTCCGTAGATGCGACTCTGACCAGCTTCGTCGGCCGCTTGTTGGAAGCTCGTAAAATTTCTGCGAGCAAGAATACTCGTGTCATCAGCGGGTGGCCAAAGCCCCGAGCTGCCGATGTCGATTCGGTCCAGGAAGCTAACGTTGTCCCCGAACCACGATGTCAAGACAACTGCGGCTGCATTGCTAAACGTGCTATGACCGGAGGTGTACGCTTGAAACGCGGGTGTTGCGAGTAGCGGTGCCCAAGTAGTGTTCTCGACGGTCGCAACATTCCCATCGGTACTGGCTTTTCGAATCGCATCGATCGGTCTCCAAAGATCGTAGTGATACTTGGCATCCCACGACGAGATCCCCGCGTCGGCTAACGCAACATTCAACAACGCCATCATGCGCGCGTTTTCTAGCAATGATTGATTGCGAGACAGGCCTTGATCGATGGCGATCTGGTTCCAATGGCCTGGCGGAGTCCCCGTTCCAGCACCGTCCGCCCAGAACCTGGCGATCGATGTTTGATCGGCAGTGCGCTCCACGCTGTCGAAAACGCCTAATCTCATGACCTCGTCGACGGCCGTTGCGTATGCAGTGCTATCGAGAGCCGGCGGAGGCGACGGACGAAACTGACTACCCGATGTCATAGCGAACGGAGTGACCGTTGGCCATTGCGGCAGCGCCGGTCCTGTCAAAGTTGGGATCGTTCGATTCCAATCGCCAGGCTCCGTCCCCGGTTGATACGCAACCACTCGCTTCGAACCGTCATCGGCTCGCTTCGCAAGCACCGCATCTGCAGCCGCATTGCCAACTGCGATTCCTTGCGCCTTCGCATCGCCATCGGGAATCGTCGCTAACGCTTCTGTCAGGGTCTGGTCGAGCTCAATCTTCTCGAATCCCGAGTTGAACAACGTGCTCGCGACTCGATAGGCCGCTGCAGAAATCGCGGCGGCTGCCGATATACCGAGTTTCTTGGTCGTTTGATAGGC
>JANPLJ010000860.1:0-4172 GCA_031426475.1 Pirellulaceae bacterium
TCCTACTCATTGAAAAAATAGACAAGATCACTTGCGACGAGTGATCTTCGCTGGCGGTCGTTTAGCTGGTTTTCGTCGAGCGGCGCGACGTTCGTAGAGTTTGACGATTGCCGCTCGATCTTTCGATTCACGCTTTCTCGCGATACTGGCAAGTTCAAACGCGGTATCTTGACCGTACTTGTTCCAACTGAAGCTGATCTTTTGCCGTTCACCGTCTGCGGTAATCCACGAAGCGCAATACGATTTGTATTCGCAGTTTTTCCATCGAGTGTCCACACTGAGAGCGACGTGAACGCCAACTTTTCCCGAGGAATTACGATCCGTCAATAGATCCTTGGTTGCTTTCGTATTGGGTGGGCCCAGTTTTTCGCAGAGTTCGGCATACCGCTGCTGCGCCATCTTCTTAGCTTTACGTTTTCCACCGTATTGTTTATCGGAAAAGAACTCGCTGGTTTTTTCTCCGTTCCGACAAATGCGAACCAAATATCCATGGCTCCGACTTGTTTCCAGCTCAAATCGCGTAATTCCAGGTCCTGCAGCAAAGGTTGGCAATTTCGAATCCCTCGTTCACGTAGTCGGATGGTTCGCGTCGCGGAACTCGCGCCCAAGGCGTTGGCTAACAACAAACCAAATCATCAAAATAGGTAGTAGATATATCGAAAGTGATCCGAGTGTCAAATTGGTGCTTCTCAACAGCGTGCAAAGCTTGCTTGCAAGAACATCGCTAAATCGAAAGACGACCGTATCAATAAAGCCTTTGGAAACATACTTGTCATGCCGCGACACTACGGTGAAAAGGAGATTTTGGCTAGGTGTCATCAATCCGTAGCCGGCTATCTGTTGAATAATTTGAGCACCGATCAGGAAATACAACGAACTGTCGATATAAAGTGAGCCAAAGAGGGCCATCATCAACACGCTCGGAATGGCAAGCACGGTCCGAACTCCGATCGTACGAAATAGCCAAGATACGATCAAGTATTGGAGAATCATACTACCAACTTGAACTGTGAGATTCATTTGAGCGAAAATCTCAGTTCGTCTTTCCGATGAGTTGATGCCAAGGGACATCGCCGATTGAAGATTGTTATAGATAAACGTCGCAGAAAACTTACCGAGAACTACATACAGGCATATTGCCAAAAGATAGGACGACCCGAGGATCCGAAGAAAGCCTTGCAAAAGAGAGGGTGAGATCTCGGCGGTTGATTCAGACGGCCGAACTCCGGTGTTCTCATTCGCGATGCTCGTTTTGCTTCGTGTGGATTCCGATAAATCAAGAGAGGACGACGCTTGGGTGCAAGGCTTGATGATTCTCTGATGCATCGAAATCATCCACCAGGCCAAGACAAAGGCTAGCTCGATCGCGACCAAGCTAGCGAGCAGGAGTCCTTGATGACCAATGAATTGAGTTGCGTGAATGGTAATACTCGATCCAACGAGCGCCCCCACACTGCCAGCCCCCGCAAGTACTCCAAACCATTGTTGCCCCTCTTCTTTCGTATAAAGATCGGCCATTACGGACCAAAAGAGTGCAACCGAACACAGATTGAAAACGCTGACCCAAACAAAGAATGTGCCAGCGTACCATTTGGGCGGCAACGGCCAGAAAGCAATCGAGAGGGCAAATACGAATAAGCAAGCTGCAAAGCCTTGATAGACGGTAAAAACGAGCCATTTTGTCGGGAAAACTCGGACAAGCTGAGCGTAACCCGCCATCGTCAGTACAATAAATATGAACGTCGCCAGATACCAAAAATCGAGCTCGTTCGATAAGATCGACCCAATACCGTCACGAATTGGCTTTAGAATGTAGTAGCTTAGAAGTAGTATGAAAAACCATAACCAAGCAAGCAGCAGCTTTAGCGTCGATAAAGGCATGGAAAAGTCTATGGTGAGTTACAAACGAATGATTGTGCGCGCGGGCATGGTTTTTCTTGCCCTGGTCTGCTTGGCAATGGATGCGTTTGCAGGAGCGGCACCAAGCCAATGGGTGATTGTTGTCAATGGGCAATCGGCGAGGTCGCGTACCATCGCAAACTATTATACCCACTGGCGCAACATTCCGGCATTGAATGTCATTACGCTCGATAATGTTCCAACGGGCAATACGGTTATGATGGCCGATTTCAAAGAGCGGATACTCAAACCGATACTGCGAGAGATCGAAGTCCGCAAACTTTCGCCGCATATTCAAGGAATAGCCTACTCATCCGACTTTCCAGTCGCCGTTAGCTTGGCCAATGAGCCTCCAGCGGAGGGACCGCAAGCACAATTTCTGTTTGGCAACAACTCGGTCTGCAGTTTGACCTACCTGTATCGATTGGTCATGGGCGAAGAAAACCACTACCTTGCTCTCGGGAATAATTTTTATGCTCAGCGGCCAGCGATAGCCCTTTGGGGCCCGCCGTTGGGTGATTACGACAGTGAAATCGAACTCAAAAAGAAGACACTCCGAGAGGAAAAAGAATATTATCGACTTGCTGACTTGCTCGACGAACAGCTAAAGGAGCAGCCACACCAATTTCCCGTTGCGTACGCAGCCGCACAGGCTTGGGCAATGGCCGGCGAAAGTGCAAAGGCCTTACAGCGTCTTCAGCAAGCTATCGAAAACGGTTGGAGTTATTCCAAGTATATTCAAGAAGACGAACAGCTCGTAAGGCTTCGCGAGTATAGTCGTTTCCAAGCCCTCGTTCGAGGTTGTGAAGATGATCCTTTTGATTGGACACCAGCATTGGCCTTTGATGCTAGAAAATTCTACGGTCCCAATGGAGTCGGAGGATTTTCGCCCAAGTCGAGCGTAGCATACATTCTGTCATTCCATCTCGCTGCCTGTATGGAACGGGGCAATACTCAAGAGGAGGCATTGAAACAACTTAAGACTTCGGTCGACGCTGACTTCACGAATCCTAAAGGGGTTTTTTATTTCACGAAGACCGACGATGTCCGAACGACTTGCCGGGAGCCTGGTTTCAAAATAGCATGCGATCGCCTGAAAGCCTTAGGCCATGAGTACGAAATTATTACGGACGATTACATACCAAGGTCCAAAACTTGCTTGGGGGTCACCATGGGTATTGCGAGCTTTGATTGGGGAGAGACCAAGTCAAAATTGGTGCCAGGTGCGTTGGCAGACAACCTGACAAGTTTTGGGGGTTATATGGATATCGACGACCAGACAAAGCTGACGGAATTCTTGCGATACGGAGCGGCGGCATCGAGCGGAACCGTTACAGAGCCGCTTGCCCTTCAAGCCAAATTCCCCCATCCAACGATGCATTCGAGTTATGCCGCTGGTCTCACTGCCGCAGAGGCCTATTTTTCTTCATTGGCCGGACCACTTCAACTTCTGATCGTAGGTGATCCGCTATGCCAACCATTTGCTAAGCCCCCGCGGTTTAAAATGACTGGGATTAAGAATGGCGATCTGATTGCCGATCGGTCCTCTGTGGAATTTCAGCCAAGCGATGAACCAGGGGCCTCAAAACCGCAAGACATTTCTTTGATTTTGGATGGTCAGTTTCAAGGCAAAGTTGGCTTCCCATCCCGTTTGAATATCTCAGCCCAAAAACTGACGGTCGGAGCCCATGAGCTTCGATTCATCGCCACCGATGACACTCGCATTCAATCGCGTTGGGAGACATCCGTTTGGATTTTCGCCGGCCCAGAGGAAAATCAAATACGATTCAGTGGACCAAAGGTTTGGAGAGCCGCTGATCGAAAGCCGCTGATCGTCAATGTTATCGGAACCAATCCTAAGAATCCGATCGAAATCCGCCACGATAAAACGAAAGTTGTTAGCGTCGAAAAAGGCAAGAGTACGTGTGAGATCCCCGTCAACAAGTTGGGAACGGGGCCCGTGCGATTGCAAGCGATCGAAATGGTCGGGACGAACGAAGTTGCTTCGGCTCCCATCACGATTACGATCGAATAACTATAGGTCAGCTAAATTTACCTAGATACCTCGCCTGGACCCAGCGGAACGTTGGAGTGGTTGCGAAGGTGGTTAAGATGGACATCAATACCAGGATCGAGAATAGTTCTGAGCCAATAATCCCCCTCTCTTTTCCAACAATCAGCAGGATCAAGCCCATCATGCCACGAGCGTTCATGAGGCAACCGACCGCCATCGCTGTTCCTTGATCCTCACCTGCCCATCGCGCAGCCGCCCA